>CANHPI010000237.1 GCA_947462425.1 Bacteroidota bacterium | reverse complement strand
CGTAATCAAAAAGATAAAACATTAAATAGTAAAGATATGGTAGGTATAATAATGGGAAGCAGCAGTGATTTAAAAATCATGAATGATGCAGCAGATTTTTTAAAGAAAATGGATATTCCTCACGAGGTAACGATTGTATCGGCTCATCGTACTCCAGATCGTATGTTTGATTACGCAAAGAATGCTCATGCAAAAGGCTTTAAAGTTATTATTGCGGGGGCAGGTGGAGCAGCACATTTACCAGGCATGGTAGCTTCTTTAACGCCATTACCTGTTATTGGTGTGCCTGTAAAATCAAGTAATTCTATTGATGGTTGGGATTCATTATTATCGATTGTTCAAATGCCTAATGGTGTTCCGGTTGCAACGGTTGCCGTAAATGCCGCACAAAATGCCGGAATATTGGCAGCACAAATTTTAGGTTGCCAGGACAAAGTTATTTTTGATAAACTCGTTTTATTTAAAGAAGAGCTAAAAGAAAAGGTAATGAAGAGTTTGGACGAGATTAAGAAGTAGAATTTTTCTTTTTTCAAATATTGAATAATATTATTTGGAATTTTTGGAGCAAGAGATAGGCATCTGTCAGTTAGTAAATTGGTATAATACCTAACGTGAAAAGTGAAATCATTTCCCTTCAACTAAAAACTCCATCTTCCCCAACGTTTCCATTAACTGAAGCAAGCTTTTTTCAATAGTAGCATAATCTAATTCTTCGTTAGTTAAGCAAATAAACATCAAATCTATTTTTTGAGTTTTTAACGCTTCGTATAAAGTATGTTTATTTAAACGATATACTTCGCGCATGCGGCGCTTTATGTCATTTCGTTTATTAGCACGTTTATGTTTTTTTTTAGGAACTACAAACATTGCTCTTATAGGAAATGGACTTTCGAATTCTGCTTTCTTGTAAATTAATTTAAAAGGAAATTGATTTTTTGATTTACCAGATGAAAATAAATCGTCGATAGCTTTTTTGCTACACAAACGTTCTATTTTAGTAAAGGTAAAATCCATGTGGGTAATTGTTTATTAAGGTTTAAAAATAAGGTATTTTTTAACCACATAGGCACATAGTTTTTTTAATTTGAGAAATGTAGTAATGTCTAGTTAAAGCTTTGCTTCAAACCTAGTAACTATGTGAAAAACGTCGTTTCTTGAAACTCCTTTTGCCGTTATGATTATCAATGTGGCTAAATTAACCTAACAATAGAAAATAAAACATACTAACGCTTGTTTGCTTCTTTAATATATTCATCCAAAGCGCCCGACATACTTGGGTTTTTAGGATTAGGCGCATAAATATCTAAACGGTAACCGTGTTTTTTTAATGCATTTGCTGTAGCTGCCCCAAAACATGCAATACGAGTATTACCTTGTTTAAAATTTGGGAAATTTTGTTTTAAAGAATTTATTCCTGCTGGCGTAAAAAATGCAATAATATCAAATTCATTTAAGTTTTTTATGTCAGATAAATTAGCGCTAACAGTTCTGTACATTACTGCTTTGGTGTACTTAATATTGATGGCATCTAAAAAGTCACAAATTTGTTCTTTATGAACATCTGATGCAGGTAATAAGAATTTTTCTTCTCTATTTTTTCTAATTACATCTACTAAATCTTGAATAGTTTGATGGCCAAAGAAAATTTTACGTTTTCTGTATTGTATATATTTTTGTAAATAATAGGCGGTAGCTTCATTTATACAAAAATATTTCATGGATTCAGGAACAGTAACACGCATTTCATTACACATTCTAAAGTAATGATCTACTGCCATTCTACTTGTTAAAATAACAGCTTTGTGCTCTAAAATATCTATTCTTTGTGTTCTGAAATCTTTTACAGGAATTCCTTCTATTTTTATAAACTGACGAAATGTTTCAATTAAATTATATTTTTTTGAAAGATCGTAGTAAGGATTTTTATCATTATCAGGTTTTGGCTGAGAAATTAAAATTGTTTTTACCTTATTTTTAGGAAAATCTGACACTTCAATAACCGGTTGTGGAACTACAACCACAAGCTGCTTTTTTGTTTTTACGCCAATTTTTACAACTTTTTCGGTACTAAGGGCAATCTCAGTTTTTTTAACTGGAGTTGCTTTTTTCTTAGGTTCTATTTTTGGTAATGAAACAACAGCTGTTTTTTTTGTAATAGGGGCTGTTTTTTTAATTGCAACAGATGTAGCTGTTTTTTTTGCAATAACTTTTTTTACAACAACTTTTTTTGCTTTAGCAATTGGTTTTGTTACTTTTTTTATGGCAATTTTTTTTACTTTTTTAACAGGGCTTAATTTTTTAGAAATTGCTTTCTTAGGCGCAGCTTTTTTAACAGGTGCTTTTTTGGCAATCTTTTTAACTGCCTTTTTAACAGTTGCCTTTTTCACCTTCTTGTTATTTACTTTTACAGAAGGCGTTTTAACAGATTTTTTTTTCTTTATAGCCATATCAAAAATCAACACTTAAAAATTTACTAATAAAAACTTGCCCAACACTAACATTGGTAAAATTTCTAGTGTGCAAAGGTATAAAATAATATAGATAATTCCTATCCTTTGTTCTACCGCAGATATAATAAAGGCTCTAAATGTTCTTAAACCGTAAAACCCTAAGCAAATAATTAAAGAAGGATATAAAAACCATTCGGTTGGATATTTTGTAAATTGAAGGCAGACTATAAATGGAAATAAAACAACACCAATGGTTTGGCTAAAAATCAAAACATTAAATAAATATTCTTTTCCCAATTCATTACTAGAAGTCACGTAGGATAAAACATGAATTATTAAAAACTTGATTATATAAAACAGACTTATAACAAGTATAAAAAACAAATATTGTTGTAGATGAGATTTGGTAATAAGAATTAAACCAAAATATTGGTTTGTAAATTGTACCAAAAACGCTATAACTAATATAAAACCAATTTCCATTAAAATTGAAATTCTTTTAGCAAGTTTAAATTCTTGGCGAAATAGTTGTTTAGCTTCTTGAAGGCTAAATACAGATATAAATATTTTTAGGATTTTTTTTGGTTCAGAGATTCTTATTAAAACAAATATGGCAAGTACCACAAACAGTAAAATTTCTTGCCAATAACTTGCGGTATTTATATTTAATATTGGGGTATTATGAATAGGTTTTAATATATGCCCCATAAATATGGATGCAGTATCAATAAGTTCTAAAGAATCATTTTTATTTGGCAATATAGAATCTATTTTACTCACACAAATTATGTTACAATACAAACCATCTTGAAATATTAAATCCTAGCTTTATTTGGCCTTTAGTCCAAGCATCTTGAGTAGAGGTTAATAAACTGCTTTCTAAAATAGCGGAACCGTTAGTGAAATTAACATGAAACACATGCCCGCCAGTTTCAATTTCAATGCCTACGCCTAAAGGACTATAATACGCATTGGTATTGTTTTTTTGGTATTCCGAGAAATTGTAAAAATAATCAACAACTAAAGACATACGTTTAGATATTTTTAATCTTCCTCCAATACCTAATGAAAATAGACCATTAACATCTTCTTTGTTATTATTTATGTTAAGTTGTTGTTTAATAAAGTTGCGATGTAAATACGTTGGCATAACTTGCAAACTGAATCTGCTATTAAATTTTCGTGCTATTAATAATTGACTGCTATATTGTAAACGGTGAGCTTCATTAGTTTTAGGCCGTATGGTGCCTGCATATAAATTATCTGTAGTCATTGATGTGTAACCTAAATTACCGTAAAAACATACAGATACTGGAATTTTATTATTTTCTTTTTGAGTTAAAAATCTCCATTTAATAGAGGCATCATTCATTTCTCTGTATTTACTTCTTCCAATTCCAACGGTTAATTTATCAGTTATGCCGTAATCAAATGACATCCTGATATCTGATGAATTGTCTAATCCAAAAGCGCTATGAGCGGCTTCATTCAATGCATTAGAACTTGAACTATTATAAATGTTTCCAAAACGGTGCGTAACTCTAAAATCCAAATTACGTTTTTTTACAGTTTCAATATTTTGTGAATTAACTATTTTGGTAGTTTTAAAAGTGGCATATACAGATTTAGATGTTTCGTTTTTTTGAACATCTTTTACTAGGTCCAATAAGTCATCTTGCGAAAAACATGATAATGATATAAAAATACCTAGTAAAAATGTTAGTTTTTTAATCATAGTTTTAAATTGAGCACTCAAATATAGATATAAAAAATAAAAATGATGTTTTCGTTTTTGAGGATTGTTTTAAAGCAGTATTATTTTTAAATGAAAGCATAATGCGCAAGGCTTGCTTTTACATCTTTAATTCGGCTATATTTTGCGACATGTGGTAAGACAATATTCAGTAAATAGGCTTCAATTCTAAAAAAGAGAAGTTTATTCAATTTTGTTTTTGACTTAATAAATGGGTATTTAAATTAAATAAAGTGAACCAAGAAATTTAAGGGTGTGATTTTAAATATTTAGTTATCAGTTGAGGTAAGGCAAAATCATTTAAATTATTGCGTTTAATTTTAATTAATGAATTTAATTTTAAAGGCGTTTTTATCGTCAACTCATAAAACGTTCCGTATAAATGTTGGTGTGATAAAATGTGTTTTTTTGATTGCGTAACACAAACGACTTCAAAATCCTTAACTAAGGAATTGAGCACTTCATTTTTTAGCATTACTTCAGCATCAGTTTCATTTTGAGTTTCTATTAAAAAAAACTCATACAAATTTTGCCAAATATCTTTCTCTGTTCTTTTTTGAATATAAACGTTGCCTTTATAATTAAAGATAAAATAATGTAAGTGTCT
>CANHPI010000236.1 GCA_947462425.1 Bacteroidota bacterium | reverse complement strand
GAAGTAGCTCGTAAAACAGTTTCTAAATTATTAAATGTGAGTCCTGCTGAAATATTTTTCACTTCTGGCGGTACCGAAGCTGATAACATGGCCATTAACCAAAGTATACATTCGTTAGGAATAAAGCATGCAATTACTAGTAAAATTGAGCATCATGCAGTTGAAACTACTTTACAACATTTAGAAAAAGAAGGTAAAATAAAATTAAGCTGGGTTAATTTAGATTCTAAAGGCAATGTTGATTTAAAACACCTAGAAGAACTTTTAAAAACTAATGAAAGATCTTTTGTGAGTTTAATGCATGCTAATAATGAAATAGGAACCCTATTACCTCTTGAAAAAGTTGGCGAGATTTGTGCAAAATATGATGCTATTTTTCATAGCGATACAGTTCAAACCATGGGACATTATACTATGGATTTACAGAAGATAAAGGTTCATTTTATAACTTGTGCCGCACATAAATTTCATGGTCCAAAAGGTGTTGGTTTTTTATATGTGAATCATGCAATAAAAATTCAACCAATGATTTATGGTGGAGCTCAGGAACGTAACATGCGTGGCGGTACCGAAAATACTCAAGGAATTATTGGTTTAGCAAAAGCATTAGAAATTTGTTATGCCGAAATGGATGAACACATTGCTCACATTCAAGGTTTAAAAAACTACATGAAAGAGCAATTAGAAAAAACAATTCTCGGCATTGAATTTAATGGAGAAACTTCTAACGAAAAAAGTTTATATACCGTTTTAAATTGTAGATTTCCTGCTCATCCGGATGCTGAAATGTTATTATTTAATTTAGATATAATGGGTATTGCAGCCAGTGGTGGAAGTGCATGTAGCAGTGGAAGTAATCAAGGTTCGCATGTATTAAGAGGTATTGGAACTGATGTATCTCGCGCTTCGGTTCGCTTTTCTTTTTGTAAATACAACACAAAGGCAGAAATAGATTATACAATTGAAAAATTAAAAGGAATGCTTGCCTAAGCAAACATTATTATCATTATTTGTATAAGTCTATTTTAGATTTTAATTGCACTTTTGTTTGTAATCCAATATTCTCCCAGGATTTATGCCCATTTTTATAAATTACAAACATCGGCAACGTATTAATTTCCAAATGCCCTGCAATAATTGGATTATCATCCACATCAATTTTTAAAATTTCACAAATCTCTTTATTTTCATTTTCTAACGCTAAAATTTCCGGCTTAAGTTTAATACAAGGCATACACCAATCGGCATAAAAATAAACCAATATTATTTTATTTTTATTAGAAACCTTTTTGTTAAAATCTTCAATACTCATCCCTTTTTCAGGTTGAATTGTTTTATGATAACTTGATGCAACTATTTTCCTATCACAACACATAAAAAAATACAAACACATTGCAATTGCTATAAATGCAAGTAAAGGAATAATTATTCTAAAAATAAACAACTGTTTCATGAGCAAATATACATCGCTGAAAAGATGCTACTACTTAATTTTTGATGATACATATTACATAGAAAGCGAAATAAAATCACTTTTTAATTGAAAAACACTAAAATTGAAAACAAATAAAACTGATTGATATGATTAGATGTTAATTCTTCATACAATCGACACTTAAAGCTTTACCTTATTAATAGTAACTATTAATTATAAGAAAACAACACTTGAATCAAAAAATCAATTTCAGCTTTTGTATTAAAGGAATGAAGGCAAATGCGAATCCTTTCTTGTCCTAATTTTACTGTGGGACTTTTGATTGATTTTACAAAAATATCTGAAAGACTCAATCGTTCTTCAATTTCCTGAACCTGTTTATTTCCTGAAATTAACTTGCAATGAATGGCGCTATTACTTTCAATAAAATACTCGGGGTTATTTAGTTTTGATTTAAAATAAGAAATAGTAGTGTTTAATTTTTCTATTTCTGTAGTCTTACAAAGTAATTGATATGCAGCTTTAATAGCTATTAAACTATGCTCAGGCATAGCAGTTGTATAAATAAAGGAACGTGAGAAATTAATTAAATACTGTTTCAATTCAGCACTACCAACAATAGCAGCACCATGGCAACCCATGGCTTTACCGTAAGTGTAGATTCTGGCAAAACAATTATCCTGTATATTTAATTCTTGACACAAACCTTTACCATGTTCTCCAAACACGCCAATGGCATGCGCTTCGTCTACAATTAAATGAAGATTATAATCTTTACATAATTTTGAAATTTCAACTAATGGTGCAGAATCACCATCCATAGAATAAACACTTTCAACCACCACGTATATTTCGTTAAACAAATCTTTATGCCTAGTAACAATTTCCTTTAACGAAGAAAGATCATTGTGTTTAAATTTATAATGCGTTGCGTAACTTAATCTTATACCATCAATTAAAGATGCATGAATTAATTCGTCGCTTATTATTAAATCTCCTTTTAAAAGCACAGAAGACAATAAACCCAAGTTCGCATCATAACCAGAGTTATAAATTAAAGCAGACTCCGATTGATGAAACTGAGCAATTGACATTTCTATTTCTTGAAATAATAAGGAATTACCACTAATTAATCGAGAACCGGTAGAGCCAATAATAATAGAAGAATTAATCGTTTTTATTTCATCGTTTAAAATTCCTTGAGAAGAAAAGCCCAAATAGTCATTACTAGAAAAATCAATTTTTGGAAACTCTGTTTTTAACGAACGTAAAAGAGAATTTTCCTCTCGTTGTTTTAATAATTTTAAAAGAGTTGATGGATTTTTATTTAAACCACTCATTATTATTTTACGGGTTTAAAAATAATCTCAATAATATTATAATTAGTGGTTATTAAATTACCAATTCTATTATTAGAAGCTGAAAAATTACTAGTTTGGGCAATAGTTTTATGAAAAAATAATACGCTAAATAAAAACAGAAGTTTTATCATAACACCGTTTTTAATAAAACTAAACTAATTCTTCTTTTTTCAATTTATCTACAAATGCTTTTTTTGTATTTAAACCAAGAATTTTAAACATTTCCATATCCTGATTATACAAAGGATTTGGAGTAGTTAATAATTTTTCGCCTGCAAAAATAGAATTAGCACCTGCCATAAAGCATAACGCCTGACCTTCCATACTCATGCTTAAGCGCCCAGCAGATAAACGAACTGCTGTTCTTGGCAAAACAATACGAGTTGTAGCAATCATGCGAACCATATCCCAAATTGGAACAGGCGGTTGATCTTCCATAGGTGTTCCCTCTACTGCTACTAAAGCATTAATAGGAACTGATTCTGGTTGAGGTCGTAATAAACTTAAAGTATATAACATTCCTACTCTATCTTCAGTTTTTTCTCCCATTCCAATAATTCCACCTGAACAAACTGTTAAGCCTGCTTTACGGACATTATGAATAGTATTTAAACGATCATCAAACTTACGAGTGGAAATAATATTCTCGTAATTTTCTTCGCTTGTATCAATATTGTGATTATAGGCATACAAACCAGCATCAGCTAAACGCTTTGCCTGATCTTCGGTAACCATACCTAAAGTAGCACACACTTCTAAACCTTTACTATTAATGGTTTTAACCATATCAAGTACAGTATCAAAATCTTTATTGTCACGCACTTCTCTCCAAGCTGCTCCTAAACACATACGACTTGCGCCGCCTGCTTTTGCATTATCAGCCGCTTCATTTACTTCGGGCACACTCATTAATTTATGAACTTTTACCTCTGTATGGTAACGAGCTGCTTGCGGACAATATGAGCAATCCTCAGGACAACCACCTGTTTTTATAGATAACAATGAACTAACTTGCACTTCTCCAACTGTATGATGTTGTTTATGAGTTTCAGCAGCTCTATATATTAATTCCATTAAAGGTGTATTATAAACCTCTAAAATCTCTTCTTTTGTCCAATCTTTTATAGCCATTGTATCTTTAATAATTCAAACCAAATTTACTACAAAAGCCACAAACTACAAAACGTAATTATTGAAAAAGTATGTTAGTAAATTATCTCAGAATTTGAGTATCTTTTTTAGATATATGCGTTATTTGTTAAATGAAAAGAATTATTGTTTTAACCTTATGTTTCCTTTTTATTGGAAGTTTGCCTGTAAAAGCACAATTTTCTGAAAGTAAAGAACGTAAAAAAATGTGGCGAAAAGCAGGCCGAAAGCATAAAACTCGCGAAGCTTATAACCCTTATTTAAGTAAAAAGAAGAAAGATAAACCTAGTTCTATTGCAGCAAAACAAGAAAAAGAAGGTTCTAAAAAGATGAAACGTAGCTTTAAAAAGCAACAAAAACGTAACATGAAAAAACTGGGCATTAAACCTACAAAGGTTAAAAAGGCATAATCAATTTATACTAAATTAATTATGCACTTCATTAGTTCTTTAAAAAAGTGTGATTTAATAAAACCACACTTCTCAAATTTATTTATTTCAGAACCCTAATTATAAGATTCAATTGTTCTTTTTATTATAGCAGCGCAATCTAAAATTTGCTCTTTTGTAATTACTAGAGGCGGTGCAAAGCGAATAATATCTCCATGAGTTGGCTTAGCTAACAATCCATTTTCTGCTAATTTTAAACACACCTCCCAAGCAGAAATTCCGTCTTTTTCTTTAATGATAATTGCATTTAATAAGCCTTTTCCTCTTACTAAATTTATTCTGTCTGAATTAATTTCTTTTAATTTTTCTCTGAATAATTCCCCTAATTTATCAGCGTTATCAGCTAAATTTTCATCTTTTAAAACTTTTAATGCCTCAATAGCAACTACACAAGCCAAAGGATTTCCTCCATAGGTTGAACCATGCTCTCCTGGTTTAATATTTAGCATAAT
>CANHPI010000235.1 GCA_947462425.1 Bacteroidota bacterium | reverse complement strand
CTCTTTTTCCAATATGTGTATTCAATGAAATCGGTTTTTTTGATGAAATAAACTTCCCTCATTATACAGCAGATGAAGATTTTTCAATACGATGTAAAAAAATAGGGTATCAATTACATTACGCTACAAAAGCTTTAGTTATGAGCCATGTAGATGCCACTGGTATAAACTCGTATTCAAAAAAAATTACAATCAAAGAATTTTTACACTCACTTACATCAATCAAATCGTCAAACAATTTAAAGATAAGATATCGCTGGGCTAAAAAAAATGCACCATTACCTTATCTATATTTTCTAATTGATACATTAAGGGTTTTAGGGTCATTTATTAAAAAATTTAAAAACTGATGGTTCAATTCGCGAAAAAATTAAAAACAAAACTCAAAAAAATAATTGGCTTACAGATGGAGATAAGGCCAACATATACCTGCGAAAAAAAGTGGTATGGCAATAGCTATGGCGGCTTTTTTGTAAATCCAAAATTACTAAACAAAAATTCAATAGTATACTCATTTGGTATCGGAGAAGATATATCATTTGACAGAGCCTTAATAGAGGCGCATCATTGTTCTGTTTGGGGATTTGATCCAACTCCTAAATCTATAAAATGGGTGAATGAAAGTATAGTACCACCAACTTTTTATTTTAATCCATATGGCATTGGAGTAATATCAGGAATGACAACTTTTTATTTACCAAAAGTTAAAAGTCATGTATCAGGTAGCGTAGTAAAAAATAAAAATATTGATGATTTGCACTCAATAAATGTTTCTTTATTGAGTTTTTTAGAAATAACAGAAAAATTAAAACATCAAAGCATTGATGTTTTAAAAATAGACATAGAAGGTTCAGAATATGAAATCATTCCTACTTTATTAAATTCAGGAATTGAAATCAAACAATTATTGATTGAATTTCATGATAGATTTGTTAAAGATGGTCGTAATAAAACTAATTCAGCCATTAAGCTATTAAAAATGTTTGGATATGAAATATTTGCTGTATCAGACTCTTCAGAAGAAGTTTCATTTATAAAAATAAATAATTAATCTCATCTAAATGTTATCAATTAAAAAATCAAGATTAATTCTTATTACACCTAGATTTTGGCGAGCATTAACAAGCTTGTTACCAAAAACAAAAGCTGTATTTCAATTTGCTATTACATCAAAAGAAACATCCACTTTCACCTATAACTTAACAGCCAATAACCGCAAGTACTTGATCCAAACTATTGCTATCATTACTCAAAAAACATTTCACGAAATTGAAACCTATTTTTTAGAGGCAGAAAATAATGAGGTATTAAAAGCATACGTGATTGAAAAAATAAAAAAAGCAGAGGACTCTTACAAAAAAGACTTACGCTGTGATTTTGGCAGCCGTATTGCTTGGTACGCAATAATAAGGGCAAAAAAATCGAAAATAGTTGTTGAAAATGGTGTTGAAGTGGGGTATAATGCAGTACTCTTATGTGAAGCGCTTCTGAAAAATAAAGAAGAAGGTTATAGTGGCAAATTTTATGGATTAGATATAAACCAAAGAGCCGGCTATTTCATAAATGATAAAAAATATGAATTTATTAAAGAGATTATGGTAGATGATGCGATGATAAGCATAGAAAAATTTACAGATACAATTCCATTACATTGACCATTCAACATTTTGGGAAAAAGCATACTACTGGAATTTTATTTTTATGTACTTTGCTTATTGGTTATGGCAACAAAAAATATATGTCTTTGTGCAAAAACAATTTAAAGCAGGAGAGATTGACTTCATCCATCATGTTACTTGGGGTAGCCTTAAAATTGGAAGTAAATTGAATAGATTAAATATTCCTATGTTGTTTGGGCCTGTGGGTGGGGGGCAAAAAACACCATTGCAATTTAAAGCTTATTTAGGTAAAGATTATATATCTGAAAAATTACGAAACTTTTTAGGCGAATTCATTTTGAAAAACAATCCATTCTCAAAAGAAGTATTAAAAAATTGTCAAATGCTGGTTACCAATACTGATACTTTGAATTTGGTGAATAAATATTGCAGCAAACAACCAACACTTATTTTTGATGCTGCTATAAAAACATCCGTTATTCCCAATATTACAAATAGAGAACAAGAAAACTTAAATTTAATTTGGGTTGGGAGAATCAATGGCTTTAAGGGCTTAAGCCTAATTATAACCGCATTATCCTTAATTAATAAAAAAGAATTAGAGGCAATCCATTTGGAAATTGTTGGGGATGGGCCTGATAGAGACAACATATACTCTCTTATCAAAAAATTCAATTTGCAAAACCATATTTCATTTACAGGAATGATACCTTACAATCAAATGAAAGAGCATTATGCTAAAAACAACGCGTTTATCTATACAAGTTTAAGAGATTCTTTTCCTAGTCAAATACTAGAAGCGCAATTGTGGCAACTACCCGTCATTACATTGGACCATCACGGGCAAGCATTAATGGTTGATGAAACAAATGGAATTAAATGTAGTGTAGTAGATCCAAATAAAACAGTGAAGGAAATATCGGAAGCGATACTCTATTTACTTCATCATCCAACAGAAAGGCTAGAAATGGGGAAAAGAGCTCAAGAACATGCCATCAAACAAACTTGGGACAAAAAAATAGATTCTGTTGTTGCGGAGTTTTATCCAAAAAACACATGAAATTAGCTCCCATCATACTTTTTACTTTCAAACGTTTGGATACCTTAAAGCAAACTGTAGAGGCTTTGCAAAAAAATTATTTAGCGTCTGATTCTGATTTAATTATTTATTCGGATAGCGCTAAAAAAAAGAGTGATGAGGAAGCCGTTAATAAGGTGCGAGCCTATTTAAAAACAGTACAGGGTTTTAAATCTATTAGTATTCAAGAATCGTCTATCAATAAAGGATTAGCCAAATCTATCATTGAAGGAGTAACGGAGGTATTAAACCATCACGAAACCGTAATTGTATTAGAAGATGATTTGGTAAGTAGCTCTAATTTTTTAAATTATATGAATGAGGCTTTGTATTTTTATAAAAATGAACAATGTGTTTTTTCTATAGCTGGGTTTAGCATACCAATAAAAACAAATAGCCCAGGTGATGTTTATTTAACACACCGATCTTCATCATGGGGTTGGGCAACCTGGAAAAACAGATGGCAAGACATTGATTGGGAAGTAAAAGATTATCCTTCTTTTAAAAGTGATCATAAACGTCGCGGCGCCTTCAATAAAATGGGGTCCGACATGGCACAGATGTTAGATAGACAAATGGCTGGGAAAATAAATTCATGGGCTATACGCTGGTGCTATCATCAGTTTAAACATAACTTATATTCGGTCCATCCTATTGTTTCAAAAATTAACAACATTGGTTTTGGTTCGCCAGATGCTAGCAATACAAAAGAGAAATTTAATAGATATAAAACACTGTTAGACGATGGAAAGACAATTCAATTTGTTTTTAATTCAAACATTACACTAGATTCGAATTTTATTAAACAATTTATTAAACCTTTTACCATTACTAGCAGAATAAAATACAAATTAATCAATTTATTTAACCGTTAAATTATATCAACGATGTCATTATTAAAAAACTTCATACCACCTATTCTCATCAAATACTTAAATCGTACACGCGAATATAAGTCGTATGGCGAAGCTTATAAAAAAGCGAGTAAAGATGCTTATGAAAACAAGATGCTATGTGAAATTGTGGCAAAAAAAACAAATAGCCATATAAAACAACTAAATACAAAGCCTTTACAATTAAATGCCATTAACGTCTTTCTATTGTCGGCCATTCAAAATTACTTTTGTCAAACTTCAAAAAAAGAAATACATATTGTTGATTTTGGTGGTGCTTGTGGCGTACATTATTTTGAAATCAATCGATTTTTTAGCAAAGACTATATTATAAAATGGACAGTTATTGAAACTACCGAAATGGTAGAAGCTGCAAAAAAAAATATAGTTGGATATGATGGCCTTTCTTTTAAAAATAAAATTGAGGATATGACAGACAGTGTAGATATTCTTTACAGTTCATGTGCTCTGTTATATACTCATAAACCATATGAATTTTTAGATAAATTAATTAACGTGAAAGCTAATTGGATATTGTTTAATCGCATGATGTTTAATGCTAAGGATAGAGACATCTATACGCTCCAAAAATCTACTTTATCCTCAAACGGCCCTGGGCTTTTACCCGAAGGATACGCAGACGCTGAAATTAAATATCCTCATACCACCCTTTCGCTCCCTAAGTTTAAAAACAGGCTCACGGCAAATTATAACATGGAGTGGGTTTTTGAAGAAAAAACAGGTGTTCATCAAATTAATACAGAAGATATTATAGGAATGGGTATGTTATTTAAAAAAAGAACACTTAATGATTTTTAATGAGATACTTCTGCACCTTATTTAATTCAAATTATCAGCATCATGCAGCAACACTTTATGATTCTTTATTTGAAAATCATAGTGATTTTACTTGTTATGCCTTGTGCATGGATGATGCCTCTTTACAGTTTATAAATGCAAAGCAAAAACCTAACTTTATTAGCATAGACATTAAACATGTAGAATTATTTTATCCTGAACTTTTATCAGCAAAAAAAAACAGAAGTTTAGTGGAATATTTTTTCACATGCACGCCTGTCATCTGTCAATATCTACTTCAAACACAAGATACTATCAATGAGCTTGTGTATTTAGATGCGGATTTGTATTTTTTTGATACCCCGGAAATTGTGTTTGATGAAATAAAAGATGCCTCGATTTCTATTACACCTCATCGTTTTAAAGGGCTTAATAAACGGAGAATTGTATATGGCTATTACAATGTGGGTTGGGTTTCCTTT
>CANHPI010000234.1 GCA_947462425.1 Bacteroidota bacterium | reverse complement strand
GCACTATCACCACCCCCGGCAATTACCATTTTTTGACCACGATACTTTTCAGGATCCAAGATCATATAGTTAACGCCTTTTCCATTTTCAAAACGGCTCAATCCTTCAACCTCTGGCTTTCTTGGTTCAAAACATCCTAATCCACCTGCTATAACAACTGCCTTTGCACTAACTTTTGTTCCTAAATTAGTTGTTAGTATGAAATCTTTTTCTCCTATCTTGTCTAATGACTCTATTCTTTCTCCAAGTGTAAACGTTGGGCTAAATGGTTCGGCTTGTTTCAACAAATTATCCACCAATTCCTGAGCTAAAACAGATGGGAAACCAGGTATATCGTAAATTGGTTTTTTAGGATATATTTCTGATAACTGTCCGCCGGGTTGCGGCAAATAGTCAATCAGGTGGCAACGCATTTTCAAAAGTCCTGCTTCAAAAATGGCAAATAAAGCTACTGGTCCTGCGCCAACAATGGCAATGTCTGTTGTTATCATGTTTGTATTTTTGTTTTTAAATCGTTTAAAAAAATAATCGTTTTAAGCTTAATATTATAACCACAATTCCTACTAAAATCATGATTGTTTTTGTTGGAATTTTATTAGCCATATAAGCCGCAATGGGCGCTGCTATAACTCCTCCTATAATTAATCCGGCAATAATCATCCAATGAGTTAATCCAATAATTGTGACAAAAGTTAAAGAACTGGAAAGAGCGATAAAGAACTCTGCTAAATTTACCGAACCAATTGTATATCTTGGATTTCTTCCGCGCGCAATTAATGTGGAAGAAACGATAGGCCCCCATCCTCCTCCTCCAATAGAATCTAAAAAACCACCTACCAAAGCAAGTGGGAATAACCGCTTGATTTTTTGACGGACCGTGTCTTTTTTTAAAGCTTTTACTACTATAACAATTCCTAAAATTAATGTATAGGAAGAAACTAATGGCTTTATAATATAATTATATTGTTCAAATGAAGATAAAATATATGCTCCTAAAATAGCACCTATCACTCCGGGTATTAAAAGTCCTTTAAATAATTTCATGTTAACATTTTTAAATTTCAAATGCATTAACCCAGATGCCGCACTTGTAAATACTTCTGAAGCATGCACACTAGCGCTCGAAGCTGCAGGTGTAATGCCAAATGATAACAAAAAAGTGGTTGCCGTAATGCCATAGGCCATGCCCAAAGCGCCATCAATCATTTGGGCGGTAAATCCTGCCAAAATATATAACAAAAACGATGCATCGATAGTGCTGACTAGATTGATAGCAGATTGTCCCAATATGGAGGGTGGTAAAAAATAACATAACAAATATCCTGAAATCAATAAGGCAGGAATAGATAAACTGTATATCCATATCCGGCGTTTACTAATTTTTATAGAATGTAACTTTTTAGGATTTTGAGAAAGAACAGATGTAATACTATTTAATTGCCTAACCTTATCTGTAAAATCACCTTTTAAATAACTCCTAACTTTAGTGAGATGTTCCATCGATTCGTTAATTTCTTCCGGAAAAGACTCTTCAAACGTCTCACGAATGCGTTTTGCCAGAGTAGGAGATTTACCATTAGTGGATACGGCAATTTTCACATTTCCCTTTTGAACTATTGATCCCAAGTAAAAATCACATTGATCGGGAGTATCGGCTACATTGGCCAATATATGTTTGTCTTTTGCTAATTGTTTAATTTCTATACTTTTTTGTTTGTCATTGATGGCAACAATCACCAAATCAATTTCGTTTAAATCAGTCTCCTGAAACAAACGTTGATGAATCGTAATTGTAGAATATTCGTCCTGTAAAACTTTAATTTCATCAGAAATATAATCTGCCACCAAAGTAATTTTCGTTGCAGGACTATTATTAATAACGGCTGTAACTTTTTCTAACCCTACTTTGCCACCTCCTACAATTAAAACCCGAAACTTTTCAAGCTTCAAAAAAACCGGGAAGAGTGTATTTTTAACTTCGGTTGACATAATTTATTTTATAGTTTAAAATATCAATTTTTGTTTTAAATAACCGGAGAAACAATTCTCCGGTTATTAAATACATCTAAAAATTAAATGCAATGCTTATCAATACTATTAAAATGAATATTTAAGTGTTACGCCATACGTTCTTTGATCTCCAAGTACAGCTCCATACTGACCTGCATTTCCTCCGGCAGGAAGCAATTGTTCATAATAATTTTTGTCTAATAAATTTCGACTCCATACTATGAATGAAACTCCTTTTGCCGCACGGAAACCAATTCTTGCATTAACTAATGAATATCCATCAATATTTAAATACTTAGAAGGAGATGGGCTTGATGAGAATTCTGAACGGTAAGATACTTCAGAAGCTAAATAAAATCTTCCTGTATGTTGCAAAAATTTACCCGCTAAAGATAATTCGCCACCAAATGAACCTGCCCATTTAGATATGCCCGGAAGTCTTTGACCAGAAACGTCGGTGTAAGAAACAGATGTTGATTTCCCATCTATAGTTACAGTATGACCAGTTGCCTCTAAAGGTAATGGAGCATTTGTAAACTTAACATATTTTCCATCAGTATAAGAACCACTTGCAAATACAGATAAAAATTCTTTAACTGCTAAGCTACCTTCTGCCTCAATACCCTTTACATTTACCTTTTCAGCATTTGCCAAATAACCACGATTCACACCTAATTCTGCAGATTGTACATTCGTTTGATAATCTGTAATATCGTTATTATACGCATTAACATTAAATTTAGAACGCTGAGTTGGTGATGTTTTAATACCGAACTCATAGTATGAACTATATTCTGGCTTAATGATAGCGTAGTTCAAATCGGCTGTATTTGTTAAAGTACTGGTAGGAATACCTGCTACGTTTACGCCAATTGGCTTGTAAGCTGTTGCATAGGTACCGAATACATTAATTTTATCTGAAAATTTATAAGAAGCCGTAATATTATATGATAAGTTGGTATTTGACTGTCCTTTGTGATAGGCTTGAGAACTATAGACCTTTTGTTGAAGTGCTATTAATTTCGGATTAGTTGTTTGTAATCCGCCATAAGTAGTTCTGTTATAATCAGCAATTTTCTCATCATAATTATATCTAATACCAGGAGAAATGTGTAATCCTTTAAAAACATTCCAATCAATATTAATAAAAGCTGCACTGCTAAATGATTTTAAATCAGATTTAGTGCTAATTCCATACCCTTCTAATAAGCCTGGTGTTTTCCACAAAGCAGTAGATGCAGCATCATTTTTATCTTGAGAGAAACGCCATTGATCTTTACCAGATTCTTCTTTGCCATTTACTTTAACTTCTTGACCAATAGCATATATCCCGGCTACTCCACTTAGCTTAGAAGTTAACTGACCTGCATAACGTAACTCCTGGCTCCATTGCGTTTGGTCTGATGGATTTTGGGATAAACGCAATGCCTGCAACCCTGTAAAATCGCGGTCATTTGATGGATCCCAATGCCAAGAACCCCATGATGAAGTGGAGGTTAATGTTCCTTCTCCAATTTTATAATCAACATTTAAAGATGAATTACTAAACTCTTGGTAAGATCTCCAAGGTGTATCTTGATCAATTTTTCTATCGAAAGCATTTTGACTTGGAAGTTTATACCCTAGATCAGCAGCAATTGAATTAAACTGACGAAATGAAGCTCTTTCTGTTGGAACAACACCGGCTACTACTTGAGCGTATCCTTTAGGTCTTTGATTAGTATAGCTGCTTGATAGGTTAATGGATAATTTATCGGTTGGAGTGATTAATAGTTGTCCTCTAATTCCGTGATTATTTAACGTATTGATATATTCCTGTGTTTTCACATTTTCAATTAAACCATCTCTTTGAGTACTAGAAAAAGATACTCGTCCGGCAATTTTTTGGGTTATAGCAGCTGATACCGTGGCTTTAGCTTGCACATATTGAAAGTTACCGTAACTTAATTCTGCACTTCCTTCTGGGGTAAATGTTGGCTTACGACTTGTAATATTAAATGCACCTGCCGTTGTATTTTTACCAAATAGTGTTCCTTGAGGTCCGCGTAAAACCTCTATTCTTTCAACATCTAAAAAATCAAGTGTTGTAGCAGCTGCACGAGCATAATATACACCATCAACATAAAAACCAACACCCGGATCAATCCCATCATTAGTTAACCCAAATGATGACCCTAAACCTCTAATGTTAAGACCTGTGTTTCTTGGATTAGATGAGTATAATTGAACGGAAGGAACTAATTCTTTAACTCTGTTTACATTGAATGCTCCTGTTTCTGCTACTTTTGTTCCACCAATTACAGTTATAGCAATTGGCACATCTTGAACAGCTTCTTCACGTCGACGAGAACTTACGATAGACAACTCATTTAAGTTGTTATCTAATTCCAAGTTAAAATCCAAGGCGCCAACTGTTAAGGTAGTGATGTCTTTTTCTAGAGGTTTAAACCCAATATAATTGACTTGAATTTTAAAAGGTGGTTCTTGTGTGGTAGAAAATGAATAACGACCTAGTGAATCTGTAGTAGCGCTCACCTTAGATCCTGGAATATTGACAACAGCTCCAAATAAAATTTCTCCATTTTGATCTTTAATAATTCCGGATATTTTTTTACTACTATTTTGAGGTGGATTGTTTTGTGCGTCGACAAAAAATGCCGACAGAATGAATAAAATAATAAATTTAGTTTTCATGAAAATTGTTTTTTAATAAAAGATTTTAAAATTAATTTAGTAGATGTTTGAGGTCATGAGCTAAAAGCGCATAATTCCTGTGAGATTTTACCACATCGCCAATCACGATTATAGCAGGAGATTTAATTTTTTGATCTTTTACAACCTGTTCAATGGAATCGATGGACGCAATGGCTATT
>CANHPI010000233.1 GCA_947462425.1 Bacteroidota bacterium | reverse complement strand
GTCGCAAGCATTATTTTCAATAATTATTTTTAAATCAAGTACATGAGCCAAAATATGTTCTGCTATTTCTTTTGCCGAACGGTTAACCGGATGCGGTTTATAACTTAAGTTATCATTAGGCATTGCTGCCAATAAATTAACTGTTGATTGCATTTCGTTTTTAAAGCAAGCTTTAAAAAATGTAAGGTTTGAGTTCATAGATAAGATTTATAAATTTAAAATCATGTTGTTCATATGTACTATCCAATTTACAATAGCTAAAATAGAGCTAATTATAAGCTAGGTTTTAAAATAAAAACACTGTAAAATTAACTAAAAAATTTGATAAATTTTAATCAACATTTAAGATTCTGATTAAAAAATTATCTATTAATCATACTTCTTTCAATTTAATAGATTTAAAAATAGAACGCTGATAACACTGATAAAAAAGATTAGAGATGATTTTATGAAAGGATATTAAATATCAGCGTTAAAATAGTTACATATAAAATAGATATTATCTACTATACTTCACGCAGGTTACTTCAAATTTAAATTAAGGTTGGTTTTAAAAGTGATGTGCGTTAGGGATAGAATGTAAAGCCTTTTATGTAACGCAGTGAAATAATAGCTTGCAGTGATAGCCCGCTCTGCCAGATGGCAGAAACGCCCAAATAAAAAATTGTATAAAAAACTTGAATAAAATCAATAGTTTATATTTAGTATTATTAGTAAACTTGTTAAATAATTTATACTATGAATCGATTAACCTTTTTCATCATTTCGCTTTTAGTTTGTAATTTATTTTCAATTGGACAAAACAAAGACACTATTTTATTAATGAACGGAAATATTGTTATTGAAAAAGTATTAGATACCGTTATTGGTGCTGTTACAATTGTAAATCCGGCAAACACTTCCGAAAAATTACATTACGAATATGATCAAATTTACTGTGTAAAATATGCTGCTGGTTTTACAGACTACTATTATTCGCAGGATAGCCTACTTGGCAACTATTTTACACGAGATGACATGTTATATTATATTTATGGTGAACGTGATGCGCGCAAAGGATTTAAAGCACGTGGTTCTTTAATTGGCGCTGGTGCTGTGGGATTTTTAACTGGTGGAGTTGGCTTATGGTTTGCACCAATTTTCCCCTATGGTTACATGGCCTTATCGGGTATTCCTAAAGTAAAAATTAAACATAAAACCATTAGCAATCCCAACTACATAGATCATGATGCATATATTTACGGATATATGCGAGTATCTAGGAGCAAAAGGCGTATTCAAGCACTCATAGGAGGAACTATTGGCTTAGCCGCAGGCTACGGATTATATTTTACCGTTTTAAAAAACAAATTACCAAGTACATTTACCTTAAGATTTTAAAAAATGCAACGTCTAAAAATTTTATTATTAGGATCAGGAGAATTAGGAAAAGAAGTTACTATTGCACTTCAGCGATTAGGACAATATGTAATTGCTGTTGACGCTTATAAAGATGCGCCAGCAATGCAAGTAGCTCATGAGTGCGAAATAATAAATATGTTGGATGGAGATGCTTTGGATGCGGTTGTTGCAAAACATAAACCGGATTTAATTGTTCCGGAAATTGAAGCTATAAGAACCGAACGTTTTTATGATTACGAAAAACAAGGCATTACCGTTGTACCAAGCGCCAAAGCTGCAAATTTTACAATGAACCGAAAAGCTATCAGAGATTTAGCCTCTAAAGAACTAGGCTTAAGAACAGCTAATTATTTATATGCTTCAACATTAGAAGATTTTAAAAAAGCTGTTTCTGTTATTGGAATTCCTTGCGTTGTTAAACCATTAATGAGCAGCAGCGGAAAAGGACAAAGTGTTATAAAAACACACCAAGATATTGAAAAGTCATGGAACTATGCCATGGAAGGTTCTCGTGGAGATTATAAAGAAATAATTATTGAAGAATTTATAAAATTTAATTCGGAAATAACTTTACTAACGGTGACTCAAAAAAACGGACCAACTTTATTTTGTCCGCCAATAGGCCACAGACAAGAGCGCGGCGATTATCAGGAAAGCTGGCAACCTTGTGCAATAAGTGATAAAGATTTAAAAGAAGCTGAAGACATGGCAGAAAAAGTTACTAAAGAATTAAGTGGAGCCGGACTTTGGGGCGTAGAATTTTTTTTAACGGACAAAGGAATTTATTTTTCTGAATTATCGCCTCGTCCTCACGATACAGGAATGGTAACTCTAGCTAACACACAAAACTTAAGTGAGTTTGAATTACATGCCCGCGCTATTTTAGGGTTTCCAATTCCTGAAATTCAGTTGAAACAACATGGAGCATCGGCAGTGCTATTAGCTAATGCAGAAGGAACATCATACGAATTTAATGGGGTAACAACCGTTTTAAAAAACAATAATACAGATGTTCGTTTATTTGCAAAACCTACTACTCGTCCTTATCGCAGAATGGGTGTTGTTTTAACTTATGACAATTTAAATTCGGACATCCAAGTTGTAAAACAAAAAGCGATTGATTTATCAAAGCAAATTTCTATTACAATTAATTAATGAAAATATCATGTCTAATATTTAGTATACTATGTTACTTGAATTTATCTTTACAAGCCACTGAATTTCCTGCTCACTTAAAAAATACACAAATAGCAAAATTAAAGACCGGAGATTCCTTAATTTATTATCAATGCCACTTAGATAGTGCGTCACAAGAAATAATAACATCAGGCGGACAAAATATAAAAACAAAAAAAAAGAGAATTACGTTAACTGAAAAATTTATTATTTACAAAACGGATTCTATTTATAGTTGCAAGTATTCAACATCATCTATTACAAATTATCCAAATAAAAAATTCCCATACTTAAAATTAAAGGAAACGGATAGTTGGGAATTTGAAACAAAAAAAACAAAGAAATTAACTACTGAGGATGTTCATTTAATTGCGGCTTTAGAAACAAAAATGCACTGTATAACTCATTACGAATTAAATATTAATAAAACATGTCCAAATGAAATTATCATAATGGGCAAAAACGTAAATGAGCAATTTATTGTTGAAGGAAATTATTTTTTGAATAAAATAATAAATTGATTTCATAACAAGCCATCATTATTTTATCATTTTCGATTCAAAAAATAGTGTTTAATATGTAAGCATTATTACAAATTTGCAATACTTATAAAAGAAATATACCTTTGTTACTAAACATAAGTATTAACAATGAAACGTTTCATTTCACCTTTATCTATTCTTTTTACCATTTATTTTTTTCCGCTATTAGCGAGTGATTCATTAAATATAATTAACAAGAAGGTGAGTTTTGGTTTTGCGCCAAACAAGAATCGCTCAGTTAATACAATTATTGTTCACTCAACCTTTAATAATTCGGGAGGAGATAATTACGATATTGATTTAGTGATTAAGCAGTTCTCAAAATATAAGGTGTCAGCACATTATGTTATTGGAAGAGATGGAAAGGTTTATCAATTAGTAGATGAAAAAGATAATTCATACCATGCCGGAAAAAGTAGTTTACCTGATGGCACAACTAATGTAAACTCTTGTTCTATTGGCATAGAAATTATGACAGCTTATACAGAAGCTCCAACCGAGAAACAAGTTGCATCTCTTTTGATTTTAATTAATCAAATAAAAAATAGACATGATATCAAATACGTGTTAAGACATAGTGATATTGCGCCTGTTAGAAAAACGGATCCGTGGAATATGGATTGGGATACCTTTAAAAAACAATTAGAGGGAGCTAAAAATAAATAAACTATTTTACATTAGATTTGTTTAATAATGAATGTGTTTGAAATGACACATTGCTAAAAATATTATGTAATTCTATTTCGCTGAATTATCATATATATACAACAGTTGAAGTCAATTGATTATTTAAAAGCTAAATGCAAAGCCTACTTAAACAAGAAATAAATATTGTTTGGTTTAAACGTGATTTACGTTTCACAGATAACGAGCCACTTTATTTTGCGCAACAATCAAAACTTCCTCTTTTACTTATTTACATTTTTGAGCCAAGTGTCATGTCTTACCATGATAGCGATGTAAGGCATTGGCGATTTATTCACGAATCGCTGAAAGAAATGAATGAGAAATTAAAAAACATCCATTCACAACTTTATGTATTTCATAACGAAGCTAATTTAGTTTTTGAAACTTTAATAAAAGATTTTACAATTAATACAATTTTCTCGTCCCAAGAAATTGGAAACGCTTTAACCTACAAGCGTGATACTAATATGCAGCTTTGGTTTACAGAAAATACTATAAGATGGAAACAATACCAAACAAATGGTTTAATAAGAAAATTAAAAAACAGACAACATTGGGAAAAACTTTGGGAAGAAAAAATGTGTGAAACTCCTAAGTTAGTTAGCGAAGACCAATGGAATATCATTAAATTGAAAAGTACTATTTATGAATACCTAAAAGGTGCACCTTTAAACGAAGAAATTACAACAAGAAATACAAATTTTCAAGAAGGTGGAGAATACTTTGCTTGGCGATATTTGGATAGTTTTATTAAAACGCGGTATCTAAATTATAGTAAACATATTAGTAAACCTTTACTTAGCAGAAAAGGATGTAGTCGCTTATCGCCTTATTTAACGTATGGCAATATTAGTATGCGCATGGTTTATCAATATACCAAGCAACATTATAGTACTAGCGAAAACAAAAGAGCCTTAACTAATTTTGTATCGCGTTTGCATTGGCATTGCCATTTTATACAAAAGTTTGAAGATGAGTGTCGTTATGAATTTGAAAACATTAACCGCGCTTACAATTCATTAATAAAACCAAAAAACGATTTTTATATTAAAGCTTGGCAAACAGGTCAAACGGGTGTTCCTATTGTAG
>CANHPI010000232.1 GCA_947462425.1 Bacteroidota bacterium | reverse complement strand
GTTTTGCAATTCGGGAAAAAGATAAATACGGAAAAGCCCTTTATTTTATAGATGGGCAAATATTTAAAATGAAAGATAAATACGGTTATGCTATTTTTTACTTTGAAGGTGTTCCTAAAAACATATAATAGTTTGCATAATTTCTAAATAATCTGTACCCCAAAAAGTAATTTCTGCCAATTTCATTAATTAATAATAATTTGTTTTTTTATTAACAAACAATAGTTTGTATTTTAATTTTATTACTTTAGATAATAATTACTAACTAAACCAAATAATATGAAAAAAAGGTTACTAAAAACGTTTGCCGCATTAGTGTTAAGCATTGGTATAACTGCGCAAACAACTGTCACAGTTACTGCAACGGGTGCAGCAGGGTCTTTTAATACAGGATCCGTTAATTCCGCCGGTGTTAAAAACGATGGGAATATGATTAATATTAATACTTCAGCAAATGCTGGGTGGGCTAAGTTTGATTTATCAACAATACCTGCAGGCGCAGTTGTAATGTCGGCTAGCTGTGTATTTACAACTTACACTACTACCTCATCTAGTGCATTAAATAATTTATATGGTTTTGTTGGAGATCCTGCTACTATTGCAGGTACTGCTTTATACACAAGCTGTAATTCAGGTACTACGTTAAATAATTCAAGTTGGACAGCAAATGCAATTAATACAAAAACTTTGAATGCAGCGGGTATTAATTTTGTTCAAGCTAATTTAACAAGTAACAAAGCTTGCATTGGTTTTTCAAGAGCATCAACAAATAACTATAATATTTATGGTTACCCTGGTGTTGCCGGTAATCAACCCATGTTAGTTATTACATATTCAGTTCCTCCTCTTTGTTCAGGTGTTCCAAATGCAGGAACTGCAACTGCTTCAAATACACTTTTATGTAGTTCACAAAATGTAAATTTAACACTTACAGGTTCAACTTCTGCCTCTGGCTTAACTTACCAATGGTTATCTTCACCTGATGGAATTTCTTGGAGTCAAGTTGGTTCTGCAAATTCAATTTCTACGACACAATCTATAACAGCAACAACTTATTACCAATGTGCTGTAGCTTGCGGAACACTTGTTACCACATCATCAACAGTTACCGTTAATTTTGGAACTGCACCAAATGGTGTAATTACTGCGGCTACTTCAACATTAGTTTGCCCTAATCAGCCAGTGAATTTAAGTTTAACTGGAGTTTCTGTTAGTCCAGGTTTAACTTACCAATGGCAATCTTCTTCAAATGGAGTTACATATTTACCTATAGTTCCTTCTGCTAGTTTAGCTACAACAACTCAAACTATTACTTCAGATATTTATTTTCAAAATGTTTTAACTTGTGGTTCAGCTACAGCTGCTTCAACACCAATTCAAGTATTAGTAGCTGGTACAACAACTAATACAGTACCTTATTTCGAGGGCTTTGAAGGTATTACTCAAAACAATCAATTGCCTAACTGTTCATGGATGTCTACAAGCCCTGGAACAATCTGTTTAACCTATACAGGAACACCACCACCAACTGTATATAATCGTATTCCAAAATCAGGAACTAAATTTGGTTCGTTTAGATGGAGTACTGCAGCTACAGGTGATTACTTTTATACAAATGGGATTCAATTAACAGCAGGCGTAAATTATCAAGCATCTGCAGATTATATTACTGATGGTCTTTCTGGTTGGAGTGAATTCTCATTATTATATGGCACAACCCAATCTAGTGGTGGCTTAACAACTATTGCTGCTGCAACAGGCACATTAACAAATACAACATATGCCAATTTATTAGGAACTTTTAGCGTAAGCACCACAGGTATATATTACATAGCTGTAAAAGCAATTGGCGATGGTAATCCTTGGTATTTAACTTTTGATGATTTACAGGTAAATGTTGCTCCTTCTTGCATAGCTCCTACTGCTCATAACAATACTGGTTTTACTTCCACAACAGCTACATTTACATGGACAGCAGGTGGATCTGAATCATCTTGGGAAGTTTTTGTTGGATCAAATCCTACATCAACTACAGTTCCAACTGCCACAACTACTTCGGCATCTTATACAGCATCTGGCTTAACTGTAGGGAACACTTACTCAGTTTATGTAAGAGCAAATTGTGGTAGCGCATTTAGCCCTTGGGTTTTGTCAACAGCAACAATAAATTATTGTAATCCAGCACCGTCTAGTGTAGATGGTTCAGGTATTACAAATGTTACTATTCCAATTGGAATTAATAATACTACAACAGCTGAAGTTGGTAATTATGGTAATTACTCTGCTCAAATAGCAACGGTATTCCAAGGAACTTCAGTTCCTGTTAATATTACTTACGCTACAGGTTATACTTATGATACTAAAATTTGGATTGATTTTAATGACGATTTAGATTTTAACGATATTGGTGAGGAAGTTTATTCTGGAACATCATTAGCTACAAATCCAACAGTATTAGCAGCAACCTTTAACCTAGGCATAGCAGCTCCTTTAGGAGTTCACCGATTAAGAATTGGTGGCGTTGATACTGGTCCAGCAACAACATGTTATTCAGGTACTTGGGGTTCATTTGAAGATTATTCAGTAGATATTCAACCAGCACCGGCATGTACATTAACTCCAGTAGCTGGTGTCATTAGTGGTGCTTCATCTATTAATATTGGCACAACTAATTCATACAGTATTAATCCTTCAGCTGGTAATATTCAATGGTATACAAGTACTTCTGCATCTGGTCCATGGACGGCTATATCAGGCGCAACAGTTGCAACAAATCAAAATATTACAGCAACAACTTCTGGAACTGTTTATTTAACTGTTATTGCTTCAAACCCAGGTTGTGTAAGCGATACGGCAAATACTGCCTACTCAGTATTAGTAAATTTTCCTGGTGATAATGTTTGTGGTGCTATTCCTTTATCTATTGGCACTTCTCCATTATATAGCTTATTTGGCGCAACAACACAAACTGGTGAAGTAGCTCCTCCAGGAACTGGTTGTTCAACAAACAACTCTTGGTGTAATAACACTTTAAATAATTCAATGTGGTTTTCATTTGTTGCTCCTGCATCTGGTTATGTAAGTGTTCAATCTCCAGGATTTGATTCGCAGTTAGCTATTTGGAAAGCTTCAGCTTGTTCGGATTTATTATCTGCTTCAACTACAACATTAATAGCAGCAAATGACGATGATGCTGATTATTTAACTCATGGTGGAGTAAATTATTCATCATTTTTAAAAGCTGGTTGTTTAACACCTGGTGCAACTTACTTCATTCAATTAGATTCTTATGGTTCTGCTTTAACTTCAGATACAACAAGAATAATAATAATGGACATGGGTTCTCCATTAGACGCTTCTTTTACTGGTTTAGCTGCTAATTATTGCTTACCTGGCGCAACTAGTTCAAGTTTAACTCCAGTTGTAGCTGGTGGTGTTTTTACAATTAACACATCCACCGCATCTGTAACCTCTTTTTCTCCTTCTTCTGTTGGAACTAGTACAGTTACTTATTCAATTTATGGTTGTATCACAAATTCAACAACAGTAGTTGCAAACACGCCAAATGTTATTGCAATTGCAACTCAAACATTGTTATGTGATGATGGAAGTACTGGTAGTTCAGTTTTAACTGCTTCTTCAACTGCAACTTCATATTTATGGTCTGATGGAGCAACTACTATGACAACTGCCGTAACACCAACTTTAACTACAACCTATTCAGTTACTGTTACTGAATTAGGATGTTCTGCAGGTGCTGTTGTTACCGTAAATGTAAGTAACTGTAACGGCGTAAAAGAATTAGTAGCAAATGGTATCGCTATTTATCCTAACCCAACTAATGGCATTTTAAATATCTCCATTTCTACAGAGTTAGCTGGAAATACATCTATTGAAGTGTATGATGCTCTTGGTAAATTAGTAATTAAAGACTTATTATCAACTGAAACAACTACACTAAATACTTTAAAATTAATTGACGGCATGTATGTTTATAAAATAATTAACAATAACAAAGCCATTAAAATTGGTAAAATTGTTAAGCACTAATTATTTCATTTTTTTATTAAAAGGCTATCTCTTTGAGATAGCCTTTTTTATTTGCCATCTCTCGTCCTAAAATAGAATGTTCTAAAAAGAAATAAGAGAAATGCGAACTCAAAACACCTATTTAATCTACGCATTAATAGTTTTGATAAATCTGGTGGTTGATAATATCCATCGCGGATATTAGAAAAAAATAAAATTACTGAATGTACTATTAGTAAAAAATTATATGAATAAATGTATTTGTTTGTTAATTCAAATAATTAACCAATAAAAGCAGTATTTTTTTTTAGCAATAAAAACAAGGTAAACTTTAATTTGTTACATTAGCAAAATAATTCTTAATTAAAAACAAATAATATGAAAAAAATACTATTAACTACGTTAGGGTTTCTAATGCTCTGCATTGGGATTCATGCCCAAACTAACATTGCAAATTATACCTTTGCCTCTTCTTCAGGAAGTTATGTTCCTTTAACTGGAGCAACTACTTTTACAAATTCTTGGGATAATGAAGTAACCGCTTCTATACCCTTAGGAGGAAGTTTTACTTTTGGTGCAACAACCTACACAGCATGTTTTATAAGTGCAAATGGGTTTATTACTTTTGGCGCAGCCCCATCAGGCACCAACTATGCACCATTAAGTACCTTAGGAACTACTTCTGGAGCTATTGCTGCTTTTGCAAGAGATGGCGGGAATTCAACTGCTGTTGGTGCGGCTCCCTTAATTTCATATATGAATATTGGTGGAGCAGCAGGAGAATTTGTTGTTGAATACAAAGATCATGCTTCCTGGCTTGGACGAGCAACTGAGAAATTAAATACTCAAATTAGATTGAATTTAGCAACAGGCTCTATTTCTTTTGTATACGGCT
>CANHPI010000231.1 GCA_947462425.1 Bacteroidota bacterium | reverse complement strand
TTTATTTTATAGGTCACTTCCATCGAACTACTTGATTCCTCATCAACAACTGCTAAATATTTCTTTTCAAGAACTGGCTGCGCTTTATCTTCAAAAATAATTTTAGCTGAATAATAAGGTTGATTTAAATCAACAACTTTAACATTTGTTAGTGGTACCTCATTTTGTCTTATTCCATTTAATATTAAATAAAACTTCAAACCATCTTCAGAAAAAACAATTAAATTGGAATTATTTTGAGCAAACGAAGAAATTGATAAAAAGAATAGCGCTATAAAACTGTATTTTTTTTTCATGATTTTTAAATTTAAGTAGTTACAATTGTACTTAAAAATAAAAATTAATCTTGAGAAAATAAAAATTATTTTACAATCCAAGCTTTAGGATTATCTGCAAACAATACTTTTATTTTTTACATAACCGTTTTTAAACAATTCAGATTTCCAAAAGCCCTATAATGCAACATTTTATTTTTTATTTGAAATAAAAAAAGCCTTTCGTTTCCAAAAGGCTATAATATCAAAATAATAATTATTACTCAAAGTATTCTTTCATTCTGTCAAAAAATCCTTTTTCTTTTCGGTTAGGATTTGGTGCAAAATTCTTAGAAGCTTTTAATACTTCTAATGCTTTTTTCTCATCGGCGGTTAAATGTTGAGGTGTCCAAACGTTTATATTAACTAATAAATCGCCAGTACCATAAGAGTTTACATCCGGTAAACCTTTACCTTTTAATCGCAATACTTTTCCACTTTGCGTTCCTGGTTCAAGTTTAACTTTGACTTTAGAGTCAACCGTTGGTATTTCAATACTAGTTCCTAATGCTGCATCCGCAAAATTCACATAACTATCATAAAATAAATTATTACCATCACGTTTTAATTCCAAGTGCTCTTCTTCTTCAATCAAAACTAATAAATCACCATTAATACCACCACGAGGCGCTGCATTTCCTTTTCCACTAACAGATAGTTGCATCCCTTCGGCAACGCCGGCAGGAATATTTATTGATATAACTTCTTCAGCTCTCACAATTCCATCACCATGGCAAGTATTACATTTATCTTTTACAGTTTTTCCTTCACCGTTACATCCACTACAGGTAGTTTGTGTTTGCATGGCACCTAAAAAAGTTTGTTGCGTACGAACTTGAACTCCAGAACCATTGCAAAGTTTACACGTATCAAATTGTCCGTTCTTGGCACCACTTCCTTTGCAAGTTGTACAGCTTACAAATTTATTTACCTTTAATTTTTTCTCAACTCCTTTGGCAATTTCCTGAAGATTCAACTTTACCTTTATTCTTAAATTAGAACCTCTAGTTACCCTTCTTCCTCCTCCACTCGATCTTCCACCACCACCAAAGCCGCCACCACCGAAAATATCTCCAAACTGACTAAATATGTCATCCATATTCATACCGCCACCGCCATAATGTCCTCCACCACCATTGCCTGAAGCACCTCCTACACCAGCATGACCATATTGATTGTATCTTTGACGTTTTTCGGCATTACTCAAAATTTCATATGCTTCAGCTGCTTCTTTAAATTTTTCTTCAGCTGCCTTATCATCAGGGTTTTTATCAGGATGATATTTTATTGCCAGCTTACGGTAGGCTTTTTTAATTTCCTCATCGCTAGCGCTTTTTGTAATTCCTAATATTTCGTAAAAATCTCTTTTGCTCATTTTATTTTTTATTAACTGCCAACTACTACTTTAGCATACCGAATCACTTTATCGCCTAATTTATATCCTTTTTCTACCTCATCAATTACTTTTCCTTTCATATCTTCACTTGGTGCAGGTATGCTGGTAATTGATTCCATAAAATCTGCATTAAATGGTTTTCCAATAGTCTCCATAGCTTCTAATCCTTTATGCGTGTAGGCTGCCTTTAATTTGTTATAAATTAAAATCATTCCTTCCTTAATGGGAGCAGCTTCTTCAACAGTCTCGTTTGCTTTAATCGCTCTTTCAAAATCATCTACAGTTGGGATAAATACTTTAAATACATCTTCTCCAGCCGAACGAATAATATCAGACTTTTCTTTAATCGTACGTTTACGGTAATTATCAAATTCTGAATATAAACGTAAATATTTATCGTTTAAACCTGCAATTTTTGCTTCGTAATCAACTGGTTGATCAACAATTTCTTCAACATTTTCTGTGGTAGTTTCTACAATAGTTTCATCAACCGGTTGTTCGGTATTTGATAAAACATTATCTTCTGTTTGATTGATTGGTTCTTTTTCGTTCTGTTCCATAGTAATATTTTGGCAAATGTACATAATCAATATGTTTGCCACTTATTAAAACCCGAAAATTTGTCAGTTTTTAATGAATTAATATTTAGTTCGGCATCTATTTTAATGAACTTTGTCATAACCGCATTTGATGATGTCATTTAATTAGAGCGATTAATTCAACGTTTAAAGTTTGTAAATTCTAACTCAAATAATCATAAAACATATCTTATTTTAAAAATTGATCATTTGCCTGTATACTAATTACTAAACATATAGTCTAAATTTATAATCAACATTTTTTTATTTGTTTTGAGTATATTTGAGTTAAAGATTTTTTATAAAAAAATTCAGAGTAATATTTCTATGTACCATTTAAATTGCTAAAATTTTCTATCATTTACGCCTTTTATAAAATCTGTAATAAGATATGCAATTAATTTCCCTGTTTTGTTATCAGCTTTAATATGAGAAAGTATTGGAGCACCCTCTGCTATATGCAAATAATTAGCATTTAATTGTTTTCCACATTGGTAAACGTATTGCCTAGCTTGAATTGGAGAAATTCCACTACTTGTTTTTGCACTAGACGGAACATTTGTTATGGAATCCAAATCTATTTCCACGCCACAAATTTGATGTTTCACAAAACTAATATTTTGATGGAGAGCTTCTTTGAATGTTATGCAATCTCGAACAAATACATTTTCGTAGGTACTATAATATAATTGCTGATTATAATTGGTAAAATCTTCGAGTACACTCGAAGTATTATATTGTTCGTGCATACAAAATACCGAGTAGCGATTTATAAAGTTTTCGTAAAAAGCATAACTAAAACCATTACCGCTATGCCTACCTTCTAAAGGTCTAAAATCGGTATGTGGATCACAATTTATAACATTTATTTTATTATTTATAGCAGTTGAGCAACCTTTTATTATTGGGTATGAATTATTATGACCTCCACCAACTATTATAGGGATTTTATTACAACGTACAATTTTCTCAATAGTTATTGTAACTCTTTGGTCGATTATAGAAACTAATTTTCTAAGTTCCGCCATGTCGTTTTTGTTTTTTATATTTAGTACGTTGGATTTTTCCATCAAATCATCCACATAAATACTCCCTAAAACACAAATATCTTTTCCGTTTAAAAACTCATTACTTTGCTGACTTAAAAAGCTTTCTAATGCAGGTTTCCATGCTGTATGTGATCCGCCTCGGCCATAATTAGCTTTAACTCCAATGTCTTCAGGAATTCCAATTAAAACAAATTTACATCGAGATTCAAATAATTCGGTTTCCCATTCACCTTCTGATTTTAATACAATAACATCTTCACCAAATTTTATTTCATTTGTTCTTTTTCGTGTAAGATGATCAATGTCCTTTTTTGAGTATAATTCTAAATACTTCATTTGTTTAATTAAGAATTTAATAAAAAAGGCTATCTCTTAGAGATAGCCTTTTAATAAAAATTTGAATTAATTAGTGCTTAACAATTTTACCAATTTTAATAGCCTTGTTATTATTAATTACTTTATAAACATACATACCATCTGTTAATTTTAAAGTATTTAGTGTAGTTATTTCAGTTGATAATAAGTCTTTAATTACTAATTTACCAAGAGCATCATACACTTCAATAGATGTATTTCCAGCTAACTCTGTTGAAATGGAGATATTTAAAATGCCATTAGTTGGGTTAGGATAAATAGCAATACCATTTGCTACTAATTCTTTAACTCCGTTACAGTTACTTACATTTACGGTAACAAATGCATCAGCTGAACATCCTAACTCAGTAACGGTAACAGTATATGTTGTGGTTAAAGTTGGAGTTACAGCAGTTGTAATAGTTGTTGCTCCGTCTGACCATAAATAAGAAGTTGCCGTTGTAGAGGCAGTTAAAACTGAACTACCAGTACTTCCATCATCACATAATAATGTTTGAGAAGCAATTGCAGATACTACTGGAATTGGATTAACATTTACAGAAACTGTTGCAGTACTTGAACAACCCAAATCTTCACCTGTTAAAGTATAAGTAGAGTTTGCTGTTGGAGAAACAACTTCTGTTGTAGAATTTCCACCACCTGTCCAAGTATAATTAGTTGCGCCCATTGCAGATAATGTAGCAGAAGAACCTGCACAAATAGCTGCATTAGAAGACATAGCCATAACATTTGGAAGAGCTGTAACACCTATTGAAACCGTAGCAACATTTGAACAACCTAAATCTTCACCAGTAACAGTATAAGTTGAGTTTGATGTCGGAGTAACAACTTCTGTTGAGGTATTTCCTCCACTTGTCCAAGTATAATTAGTTGCGCCCATTGCAGATAATGTAGCAGAAGAACCTGCACAAATAGCTGTATTAGAAGACATAGCCATTACATTTGGAAGAGCTGTAACACCTATTGAAACTGTCGCCACATTTGAACAACCTAATGCTTCACCAGTAACTGTATAAGTTGTATTTGTTGAAGGTGATACAATTTCAGTTGAGGAATTTCCTCCACTTGTCCAAGTATAATTAGTTGCGCCAGTAGCAGTTAAACTTACAGTTGAACTAGCGCAAATTGAAGCACTAGAAGAAGAAGCGATTACCGTTGGCAAAGCATTTACTGTAACAGCAACTGAACCGCTATTAGCACAAGATGTTGCAGT
>CANHPI010000230.1 GCA_947462425.1 Bacteroidota bacterium | reverse complement strand
TTTGCGTTTTTTCCCTCGTCTTACTGTGCCTCCTAATCCAATTGCTTTTCGGGCAGTAGATGATAAGGCAAAAATTAAACCTCCTGCAATTAATGCAGTCATGCCTTTATTCTCTTTAACCCAATTCATTGTTTTGGTTAAGATATTTTCATCCGTACTTTTATCAGTAGTGCTTGGTGCTGAATCTCTTTGCGATGCGGGTAAATTTTTGGTTTCATCACCTCCATTTTCATTAGCATTTTTTTCTTCACTCGTCGTTTTTGAATTTGACGGACTTCCATCGTTCGTACTATTAGGGCTTGAATTTTGTTCTTCATTTGTTCCTGCATCATTTTGTGATGTGCTTTCTGGTAAGGCGGTTGCGTTGTCTGTTTCTGGGTCGTTTGAATTGGTTTCTGAATCTGAATTTTCTGTTCCTGTTTCCGCTTTTTTTCTACCTTTCATTAATTTGGCAGGATTTACTTTGGCAATCAGTTTTTTGAAATTTATTTTTTTAACCAACATTAAAATCTTTTTAATAAATGGCATTGCTGTGGCAACACTTGCTCCTGTTGCTGTGGCAACTACTACTCCCAAGTCTCCATCAAATTCCGTGATGCCATTTAAACCTCCTGCTCGTCCTGAGATAATTGATTTCTTTAAGGCTTCTGGTTTTCCTTGCAACACTTTCACAAACATATTTTCAATTTTCTCTAATTGTTCTTTAGCATTTTGCCATTCGCTTACATCAAATCCATTGGTACGTGCTTCGTCTTCGGTTAAGTAACCCCATTTAATTTTTTCAGCTATTTTCAAAAAGTTGGTTTTCATTGCTAATAAAACACCGCCTCTTACCGCTATCGTTGCTGGGTTAAAACGAACTAATACTTTCGCTATTTTTTTAATGCCCTGCCCTGCTTTTTTTGCGGCTTCTTTTACTTTTTTAAAGAAGGCTCTTTTTGCTTTTACTTTTCCTAAGGCAACTACTCCACTAATGCCATCAATCCCATAAAATACATTTGCTGATTCATAGCCGTCTGGCATTCCTTGTAATCCATGCAAATAATTGAGTTCACTTTCTCGGTCTTCTAAAATACCTAAGGCTTCTTCTCGTTTATCAGTATCCCAATATCCAATGGCATAATCTAACATTCCTAAAAATGTTTCGGGATCTTCCACATGTTTGATATAGTGTGGATTTCTTCTTATCACATCTCGGGTACGAACTAAGTGTTTGTAAATTGCGCCTAACTCGTCGTCTTGTGAGGGGACTTGTCCTAAGCCTTCTAATTCATTAGTACGCTCAAAATCTACTCCCGATAATATGCCTGATAGTTCGTTAAACGCATCGTCTTCGATTCCACTTAACACGGTTACATCTATTCCGTTTAAATTCGTTGTGTTCATAATGATAAAGTCTTTAGTTTCTTCGGTTTCTTTTTCGCTATCGTATTCATCTAATACGGCATCTACTGTTATGTATTTTTTTGTGGTTTGAGGAACAACAACATAAACGTGTTGGAAATAATTTTTACCGCTATACCTTGCTATTCTTAAATAATGGGGTATGCCTAAATTGTATAATAGCGAAGAGGCAAATATCGAAAAGTCATCACAGTCAATGCCTCTGCTTGTTCTTAAATTCCAACTCAATGCTGGCGTGCGTAATTGTTCTTGTCCTTCGTCGTCTTCTTTGTACTTGCAATGGCTATATAAAAAAGTCCAAATATTATTGCATGTACTGTATATATCTTTTGCCTCTAAGCGCTTACTTAATGCATTTGTTTGCCATGCACTCGATTTAATTAATCGTTGCATCTCGTGTACGGTTTGACTTACATCTGCATTTCGCTTTACAATTTCTTCTCGCCAATCGGGAGCAGGGAGTAGTTCCTCATACTCCGCCCCGCTCCTTATGGCTCTTGAAGGATTGTTATTGGCAGTATAACCTATGTTTTCTATTTTAATTAATTGACTCATTTTCTTAGTGATTGCAGATTTGCAATCTTTAAATTTGTATTCTATAAATTCGTAATCTAAATGGAAAGCGTTTTTTTCTCTGTAATTACAATGCCATTGACTTTGGTACTAACTTCTATATCAAAGGCTAAATTCTTTTTGCCTGTTGTTACCTGAAATAAACTCATCACTACATTTGGCATATTGCTAAATGGTATTTGAATATTGATTTGTTTCATAACGGTTCGGGCGTTTGCTTTAATCGTTATTTTTTCTTCACTCGGAATACTGTTACCAACTTCGTTATCTTTATAAAATACTTTTACGTTTGGTTTTTTTAGTGTGAGACTTGTATCACTCGGATTGTCTAAAGCTATATTTACAGAGAGTTGTAAAGCGCCTCCCACAATTTTAAAAGTGTCAATATTTAAAATGGTAATGGATATGCGTTTTCCTGCATCACTGAGTTTTGAAAAATACAAAGCTCCTCCGCCTACTAATAGTATCAACCAAAGTGGATTCATGATTCCTCGTTTTTGTCTTGTTTGTTTTTATGTTCTTCTTTGAGTTTAATCAATAGGTGTTCACCCAATAGTTTGAATGCAAACCATATTAACCCTCCGATAAATGCTTTTAACGCATAGTCTACAACGCCTGAATAATCAATATTGGCAAATAGAACTATGAAGTACAGAATCACACCGCTGATGTGTTGCGATACCATTAATTGAACAATTTTCATTTACAATAATTTTTTTGGTTAGCATAAATAGGTATGCAAACTGTTATAAATTATTGCCAATCCGTAATCCTTTTTTTTTGAATTTTATAGTTTGTGTGAGGTTGCAAACTACTTTTGTTTTTATGCTTTTAAAAAAATCACTGCGTTTGAGGGAACGCTTGAGGGTGTGCTTTTTTCGTGTGTATAATATGAGGTACTATACGATGTCTATATCAGAGGGTGGTTTTAACAGACTAAATATTTTTATTACTTGTTCTGTTTGGTAATAATATCCCTCTCGTTTTCCAATGCTCTTTTTATGCTTGCTTATCATTAACCGCATCAGGTAGCAGGAAACCCGATATATTAATGCTAACTCTTTTAACTTGTAAGATTTTACGATGACACTTCTCCTTTGGGTTTCCATAAAATTTAGTTTTTAGTAGCGGAGGTGTCATACGTGTTTTTTCTGTTAACGCCTATTTTATTTTTTTAGTATATAGCAAGGTTTGTTTTTTTTATTTCTATGATTTTTAAATGACAATTGTTTTTTTTATTTTGTTTTCTTTTTATATATCCTGTAACGTTGTTCTTTTAATAAAGTTACGGTAGCTTCTAAACTTTAAACAAATCCGTGAAGTTTTAAACGAATTTTGACAAAATTTGTTGAATCTTGCAACTAAAAAGATTATGATTTTAGTTTTAAACGGGGGATGCCTATTATTTAATAATTCTAATTTGTTAATTTTTCGAGTATTAATTTTTATAAAAAAGAATTTTAAACAAGCCTAAGTACATTTTTTTAAATAGTTGATTAATCTATAAAATTTCTTTATTTCTTCAAATTACTTAACATTTTTTGCAAACTCTCTTCTTTATTCGTAGCAACCCCATCCAACAATTTCCCCATTTTAAATGATGCAATGAATGGTAAATTCTCAACACGGGCAATGCTTGATGCCAATATGTTTTCAGGAGCATTTACATACAAAAATAAAACATCTGAATAGCTCCCATCCTGTGAGTGTTTCTTGAATTTCACATAAAACTCTTTACACAAACCACACCAATCAGCATGAAAACAGGCAATAACATGTAAATTTGAGTTTAAAGCAATTTGAAAATTTGCATCTGTTCCAATTTCTAACATTCCTAATTAAATTTAAGTGATAATTATTGTAAAGTATACAATTATTTTCTAATACCACAATTAAATTTTTTATCTTTCCAAAATAATTAATTTTTATATTATGAACATTAAAATATTTCTAACACAATACAGTATTATATTTATTATTATGTCTTCCTATGGACAATCAAAAGATAAAGGCAAGATTATCTCTGGGGATTTCGGAAAAATTAAATATGACAGTGTTGTTTTGATAAATTTCAGGAATGTAAAAAATAATGATTTTATATCTAACGGTAAATTGAATTCAGTAGCAATTATAAACAAAAAAACATTAACAAAATGTCAAATTGACACATTAAATTATTATTTATTTAATACCAAAACTTATGGGGGCTATCCACCATCATGTTTCAATAATCAAATTGGAATTATCTATTTCCGATTAGGGAAAATTGTTGGGCACATAGGCGTTTCTTTTGAATGTAATAGCATACTTCCGTCAGTTGGAATTGGAGCAATGCAATATGAGAATTTTCATGATGACAAATACGATTTTGCATTTTATAGCGGATTAAGCAAAAATGGTAAAACCTCAATTCTGAAATTATTCAATCGACTTAATTTTACTGTTTCAAAATAATTTAGCCACAACCTCAAAAAAACAAAAATGAATTATGTTGATTTTTTTACGAATAACCAATATAATTTGTTACCTTTAACTAAAACTACTATAAGATTTGTAGTTTAAACCATTTAAAAAAACAATATTTATTATGAAACTAGTAAGTTTAAAAAACGAAAAATTTAATTCATTTGAACAAAACAAAATCACGAATCCAATGTCTATTTTTGGTGGAGTTCAAACCACGACAAGAGCAAGTGATGGAGTAAAAGACTCTATGGACATGGAGACTACTCAGAGAGGTGTTTCTTGTAATAGCAAACCTTGTGATTATAGAAGAATGGAAATGGCTTTTTCAACTGATGTACTTTCAATAGAGGATAATACTACTTATTCAATTATAATAACTAGTGAATATTACGGATAATATTTTTTATTTATTAAAAAGCTATTTGAAATTATTATATTTAAATAATTTCAAATAGCTTTTTTAATTATCCTAATAATCTAAATTCAATGTAATATATAACGTTGATTTA
>CANHPI010000229.1 GCA_947462425.1 Bacteroidota bacterium | reverse complement strand
TAAACCAGACGCTAACGGACTCCAAATAGTTGTTCCCATTCCAAAATCTCTAAACAATAACAAATAATCTTTTTCTAGTTTAGTTCTTTCAAACATATTGTATTGAGGTTGTTCCATAGTTGGTCCAATCAATCTGTTTCTTTCAGCAAATACAAATGCGGCCATGATTTCATCATTTGCCCATTCGCTGGTTCCCCAATATAAAATTTTACCTTGCTGAATTAATGTGTTCATTGCCCAAACAGTTTCTTCAATCGGTGTATTTTTATCAGGACGGTGACAAAAAAACAAATCAATATAATCTACTTGTAAGCGTTTTAAAGCTGCGTGACAACCTTCAATAATATGCTTTCGAGAAAGACCTGTTTGGTTTGGCTTACCTTCCTCGTAACCAAAATAAACTTTACTACTAACACAATAGGAACTGCGAACCCAATTTTTTTTCTTTAAGATTGAGCCCATTACCTCTTCTGATTTTCCACGCGCATAAATTTCGGCATTATCAAAAAAGTTAACACCATTGTCGTATGCAATAGTTAAAAGTTCATCTGCTGTGTTATTTTCTATTTGTTTACCAAAGGTAATCCACGATCCAAATGATAAAGTACTAACCTGTAATCCTGATTTTCCGAGTCTTCTGTATTCCATGTCGTTTAGTTGTTTGTTTTAAATTGTTTTATTTTTGGTTTTATTGGAAGTTTATACTTATAACAACCAATAATTCCAAACTTTAATTTTTGTTACTTCACTAATATTTTTGTTTCTAACATGTCGAGCATAGCATATTTCACACCTTCTCTACCAAGTCCGCTATCTTTAATTCCTCCATATGGCATTTGATCGTAACGAAGAGTAGGAACGTGGTTGTGGATAACACCACCTACTTCTAATTGTTTAAAGCACTTATCTAATTCCATTTGATCATTTGTAAATACGCCACATTGTAAACCAAATTTTGTGTTGTTAGCTTGCTGTATAGCATCATCAATCGTTTCGTATGAGTTAATACAAATTACTGGACCAAATATTTCTTCAGCATAAACTTTCATAGTATTATTACATTGAGTTAATATGGTTGGTTCAATATAACTTCCAATTCTTTTTCCCCCACAAATTAATTTTGCTCCTTGTTGCATTGCTTCATTAATCCAATTTTCTACACGAATCGCATTTGCTTCATCAATCATGTTTGATACATCAGTTGTTTCATCTAATGGATTACCGTATTTTAAAGCTAGAGTTGCTATCTTTATTTCGTCAATAAAATTTTGGTACAGTGATGTGTGAACTATAAAACGTTGTGCATGTATACAAATTTGCCCACTATAAGCAAATGCTCCCATTAGTGATTTAGGTAATGCATCTTTTAAATCAGCACTTTGTGTAATAATGGTGGCAGCATTTCCTCCTAATTCTAACACAACTTTTTTCTTACCACTTTCAGATTTCATTTTCCAGCCAACGTCTGGTGAGCCCGTAAAACTTAATAATTTAAAGCGCTCATCAGTTACAAGTATATTACCGGTTTCTCTATCCATTGGTAAAATAGAAACTGCTCCTTTTGGTAGTTCTGTTTTATCAATAATTTTTGCTAACTCCAAACAAGATAATGGTGTACGACTTGCTGGTTTTAAAATAATTGGACAACCACTTGCAATGGCGGGTGCAATTTTATGTACAGCTAAATTCATCGGAAAATTAAATGGAGCAATTCCCGCAATTAACCCAATTGGGAAATAATGAATAATGCCCTCTCTTTTTTCAGCACCTGAAATTCTTTCTAATACTAAGTTTTCTGTTGAATTTTTTTTGCTTTCTTCGGCTGCAATTAAAAAAGTGTGTGCCGAACGATCTATTTCTGCTAATGCATATTTTAATGGCTTTGCACTTTCTAAACTTAATATGTTTGCTAAATAATTTCTATTCGAATAAATCTCGTTAGAAATTTGCTTAAGGATATCGTATTTTTTTTGTGAAGATAAATTACTTAGTTCTTCTTTTACTGATAAAGCTTTTACAATAGCTTCGTCTAAAATATGTTTATCTGCCAGATAAGTTGTTGCTACTAACGATTGATCAAATGGATTTACTATTTCAAGAATATGATTAGTGGTAATAAATTTACCAGCAGAATAGATGTTATAATTTTTATTTTGCATTTATTTTTTAGTCAATGCTTTAAAAACATCTTCTAATCTTTGTTCTTCTTTATTAAGAGTCAATATTCCAATATTATGTTTAACTGCGTAATTAAATAATTCCTTACGAACATCTTTTTCTAAATCAGAAATTATCTTCCAAGTTTTTCCTTCTATTAAAATGGCATCTTCTACACCATTAATAGATTTAAGTGTATTAACTGAAACCTCTTTGTCAAACTCTACCGTAATAATTTGTTTGGTTGTATTTTGTTGGAGGGTTTGTGTAGTATCGTTGGCTACAATTTCCCCTTTATTAATAATAATAACTCTATCACACACAGCTTCTACTTCTTGCATAATATGCGTACTAAGCATTACTGTTTTTTGTTTCCCTAGTTTTTTGATAAGGCTACGAATTTCTTCCAATTGATTTGGGTCTAAACCAGTAGTTGGCTCATCCATAATTAATACTTTAGGGTCATGAATCATTGCCTGAGCTAGACCTACCCGTTGCCTATAGCCTTTTGATAATGCACCAATTTTTTTATTTTGTTCTAACTGCAAACCCGTAGCGTCAATCATTTCTTTAACACGTTCTTTGGCGTTTTTTATTTTATATAATCCACCAATAAATTGCAAGAACTCTTTAACATACATATCCAAATACAATGGATTGTGCTCTGGTAAATAGCCAACTTGTTTTCGTACTTCAATACTTTGGTCATTGGTGTTAAAACCACAAACGGTTGCAAATCCTTCGGTTGGTGGAATATAACAAGTCAGAATTTTCATCATGGTACTTTTTCCTGCACCATTTGGCCCTAAAAATCCTACAATTTCATTGGTACCAATTTCAAAAGAAACATTATTTAATGCTTTTTGCGTACCATATATTTTTGTGATATTATTTACTTTGATTGACATAGTGTAGATTCTATCCCAAAAATACTGATTTTTTGTTACAATTAATAGAACGCAGATGGGACTAAATATAGTGTAAATTAATAGGGCGTGCCGGCGCAAAAAAGTCAGCGCCGTCAGGCTTTCCGTTTCAATCTTTTACGAATCACGCGAAGGGGAGTGATTCGTAAAAGGATTTACACTACAATCCCTCACGCAGGCTTACGGTTAGTTCGAAGTGTAAGTTTCAAACGTAAAGTAAAGCCGCGTGAGGGATAGAGGCATTGTTTGAGCTCTTTTTGTTACGCCAGAGCGTGATAAAAAGCGAGTGCCAAGAGCTCGCCCGACCTTAGGAGGCACACGCCCAAAACATTAATACACATCACTAATTATTTATTATCTTTACGCCTATGACAGGATTAGTTGTAAAATCTACAGGAAGCTGGTATGCCGTTCGTATTGATAGTGGCGAAGTGATTGATTGCCGTTTAAAAGGAAAAATAAGATTAGATGACCGAAAAACGACCAATCCTGTTGCTGTTGGTGATATTGTTGATATTGATAGAGATAAGGATGGAAGTAATCAAATTACAAATATTCATCCCCGAAAAAATTATATCATTCGTAAGTCTATAAATCTTTCTAAACAAGCACATATTATTGCAAGTAATTTAGATCAGGCTGTTTTGGTTGCTACAATTGTTGCCCCACGAACTTCTTTAGGTTTTATTGATCGATTTTTAGTTACAGCGGAAGCATATGATATTCCGGCAAAAATAATTTTCAATAAAAAAGATTTATTGGATGAAGAAATGCTTGAATTACAAGCTGATATCATGAAACTATATACTGATATTGGTTATGAATGCTTTTCTGTTTCTTCATTTGATATAGAAGATATTGAATTTATTAAAACTCTTTTAAAAGATAAAACAACTTTAATTTCAGGACATAGCGGAGTAGGGAAGAGTACTTTAGTTAATGCAATTGATACAAAGCTAGATTTGAAAATTGGTGATATTTCTGAAGCACATTTAAAGGGAATGCATACTACTACTTTTGCAGAATTATTTCCTCTATCTTTTGGAGGTAACATTATCGACTCGCCAGGTATAAAAGAACTTGGCTTAGTGGAAATGAAAAAAGAAGAAGTAGCACATTACTTTCCGGAGATGATGGCTAAGATGAATGATTGTAAATTTAATAATTGCTTACATGTTAATGAGCCCGGATGTGCCATTTTAAAGGCAGTTGATATTGGAACTATATCTCAGGAACGTTACCAGAGTTACTTAGGCATTTTAAATGGCGAAGAAATGGATTGGAAAGAGTGGGAGATTAGGTAGTTATTTTAAACAAAAAATCTCTTGAGTTTTGTTATCAAGAGAGTTTAGCAAAATAATAATGCGATTATTTTACAATTTTGATAGTTGAGGTTAATGAGTATATTATCCCTAATTTATTAGAAAAATTTATATTTATAAATAGTTTTGATCCAATATCAGCATGTTTGAAAATATATAATGTACTAGAATCCAATTCTGCGCTTTTTGTTTCAGCAATCATTTCTTTTCCATTGCACTTTCCAGCAATTTCTGTAGCAATAATTTTCACAACTTTTTCTGAACTTTCAAGTAGCTCAGAAAATTCAAGTAGCTCATAAAATGATTTTACTTTAGAGAGACTTTCTTTGCTCATCTCTTTTGGTTTTGCATTATCTTTTGTTTGAGAAAAAGATGCAAATGCGACACAAATCGCTAAAATTGTAAAAAGTTTTTTCATTTTTCATTCAAATATAATAAAATTAAATTTTATTTACGGAAACTTGCAGAACAAAAATAGTTTCTTTAGTTTTGTGCACCAATTATACCACCAAAGAAAGTAGTATCATATGATAAATTATTATTAGGGCTTATTTTTAGTAATAATTTATGAGTT
>CANHPI010000228.1 GCA_947462425.1 Bacteroidota bacterium | reverse complement strand
TTTCAAATACTTCAATGGTTTTTGTTGAAGAAGCTGAGCAGCTGTTTTCATTAACGGTAAATATTACAGGATAAATTCCTGGCGCGCTAAAGGATACATTGTTAACGGTTAAGGTATTTGCAGTTTGAGGATTGGCATTGACCCCGAAGTTCCAATTAAACGTGCCGTTACCTTGGAACAAGCCTGTGCCATTAAAATTAAAATTGTTCCCATTTAAACACTGAGCATTTGGCGCAATATAATCTGGAGAAAGCAAAGGATGTACGTGAAAAACCTCAATGGCAGTATCACCACAAGACGTGTTTGGATTAACATAAAGCGTTACCGTATAATCGCCAGGCGCAGGAAATGTATATGTTGGATTATAAACATTTGATGTGTCTGCTAATGTATTTGGGTCGCCAAAATCCCAATGATAGACACTTCCATTAAAGCTATTGTTAGAATAGGAAATTGTAAAGCCATTACAGTACCCAGTTCCTTGACCGTTATTGGTTGTGGTTTGTGAAATAATATCTGCTGAAACAACAAAAGGACAATTAATAACATTAAATTGAAAATCACGGTGATGAACACCAATTAGTTGCCCATTCCGATATTCGCTTACACAAACACCAACCACCCATTGGCCAATAATATTAGGTACGCCATCTAAATACCCTGTATTTGAATCAATGTTAATTGCCGGACTAGATGACATTGGATAACTTGATGAATAAGGCGAAACAAAGGGAACACTAATATAGGGAGGTGCTGTATTTACTGTTGGACAGGATGTTGGAGGATTAAAACATTGAGGACTTCCTGTATTTGGTGGGTTTGAAGGATTTGAAACAATAGGACAGCAACCATCTAATCCGTTAAATGGTGTGCATAGGCTATATACTAGAGAATCACCATCTGGGTCAGTTGCTACATGATTAAAGCCAATTGGGATTCCGTTACAAATATATATTGGAGGCCTATTTGAAAATCTTGGACTACTATTTACCGCTACTACTTCTGGTCCTGGAATATGTTCCCAATAGGTTGCGCCAACAGCACCAGGATTTATAAGATTTAGAATGGTCCCATTTCTGCAGCATCTTTGATAAGCAATGTAATAGCCACCGATAAGCGGTGGAAGATTTACAATAGTCTCATATATAGCTTCTTCCACACAGGCATTACCCGCCGAAGTTGGCGCACATGGGCTATTATTTGTTGGAGGAACGGTTATAAAGCTTGAATATGCTACTTCTAATGTTGTGACTACATTTCCTGACCCATTAAAAATTGTAAAAAACGCTGGATTATCAAATGGCGGAATTCCATTCAAGCAATCTCTATAAACCTTCATGCGGATTTTGTAATTATTTCCACCTAAATTATCATAGTAAATTTCACCACCCACAATGTGTGTTGCAGCTGCTATTTTAAATAGCAAAAAAAACAAGATAAATAAATATGTTTTAATTCTCTGAATCGCTCTTAATCTTTAAATACTTGGAAAAATCCATTCAATTTTCTTCCATCAGATACATTGAGAACATAAAAGTATGTTCCATCAATTACATTTGGTGACCAGTCGTTTTTATAATCATCACTATTATATAGTTTATTGCCCCACCTACTAAACACACTTAACGACGAGCCGGGAAAATTTTCCAAGCCATTAATTCTAAAAAAATCATTTATACCATCTCCGTTAGGAGTAACAACATTAGGAGCCAAAATGTTGCAATCAACACTATTAATATCAATTACTAAAGAATCTGTATATAAACATTGATCTGTTACTACAATGGTGTAAGAACCATTACTTGGGCTTATACTTTGAGTAAAATAATAAGTATAGGTAGTTGTATCAAACGGAATTATCCCGCCTCCCGGAATTAACCAACTTATGCTGTATGGCTCATTTCCCCCATCTATTCTCACAGTTATCGCTTTGATAGAATCTAAACAAAAAATAACTGGAGAGGTATTTATAATTTGTGGTGCAGTAGTGATAAGACTTGGAGTAAATGCAATACTACTAGTGCATGATGGAATACTTGATCCAATGACAGTATAAGTAGTATTTCCAATTGGTGATACCACGACAGAATTAGTTATCGAGCCCGTACTCCATGTATAACTATTAGCACCACTTGCCGTAACTGTTGTAGTTTGTCCAGCGCAATAAGGCGATCCTGTAACAGTAAGCGAAGGAGGAGGCGTAACGCTAACGGTATAAACGGCTGTATTTGAGCAAGACCCAGCTACTGAACTTACTGTATAATTTGTAGTAATATTGGGAGAAACATTTATAGAAGAATTGGTAGAACCCGTATTCCAAGTATAACTTGTGCTACCTAATGCTGTGAGAGTTGTATTTTGTCCTAAACAAATAGAATTATTTCCAGTTACAGAAAGTGATATGCCAATTACGCTTACAGTTGAAACTGCAGAGTTGGTGCAAGCACCATTTGCTCCTATTACAGTATAAGTTGTATTTACATTAGGACTCACAAATAAAGTATCATTTGAAACGCCATTACTCCAAGTGTAGGTTGTTGCTCCAGATGCCGTTAAAGAGGCTGTTGTGCCGATGCAAATTAAAGTACTTGAACTTACAATTGTTGGTGTAGAAACAGGGTTTATAGTAATCGTTTGTGTTACGGGCTTATTGCATATATCATTAACCGTTATTGTAAAGTTTTGTGAGGAATTTATTGGTCCGGTATTAAGGGTAGGAGTATTTATGGGAGGAGCAGTCCATGTATATGTATATGGTGGATATCCGTTGGTTGCACCCGCATTTAACAAAATAGAATTTCCGGTGCAAACTGAAGTGCTATTTTGCCCAATACCAATTGGGACATAATCTTTAATGTATAAATTAAAGTTTATAGAATTAGAAGATAAACAAGATAAGGTATTGGTTACAAAACTCGACATTTCAAAATTGATAGTGTCTGTCCCCTCAATTAAATTATCTTGTAGTGCGACGATATTACAAATTTTAATCGTGTCTTGATTAGCTGCAAAAATTAATTTAGTTGGCCAAGTAAATCCTGGATTTCCTGATTGAATATAATCTGCTCCTAACAATGCATTTCCGGAAATTTGAAGGTTAAAAGAATCTACAACGGCTATATTTCCATTTCTAATAAAATAGGCGCAATAAGTATTACAATCTTCCACTAATATGGAATCGGGAATATTTGAATTTGAATTTATTGTATAAACATTCAATGGTGGAGCACTACTAAAAGATCCGGCTTCTAAAAAAACACCTGAATCAAAAACATGATCCCCGGCGTCAGCTATAGCAATTTTAATGTGATATTTTTCGCCGCAAATTACTTTGGCTTTAGCAGTCAAAACAGTCGTTAATCCATCATAAACGCAGTTTATACCTCCCAAAATATTATCCCTGTAATAAGCACAGTTAGAACAAGGGCCATTAGAAACTCCAAATGAATTGCCATTATTTACAGTGTTTATTGAGATGGGAGTTGTTGTTCCGGGAATTAAAGCAATATTTGTTTGAGCTAATGGAGTGGTGACGCCGCTAAGTAAAAAAGCAAAAGCATCATTTACACCACTATTTACGTAATCATTATATTCTTCAGATCCAAAGACATATCTAAACCTTACTGTATCGGATTGAGGAATAAAATCAAATTCTAATATAGACGCATCAAAAGTTGAGAATCCTGAAACGACATCCAAATCAGCATCTCCAGGCTGGAATTGATTTACGCTTTGAAATCCAGAACTTGGACCATTAGGCCCCAACTCACCTGGAATAGTACCATTGGAACCACAGGTAAGATATACGCCATTTGATAATCCCAAATTACCAATAGGCGTAGCGCTAAATGTAGATATCATTTCAGATAAGCCGGTATAAGTAATATTAGATGCAGTTACACCTCCTCCTAGTAATACATTTTGAACATATTGTGTAGGCGTTAATGTTCCTGTTGTAATTTGTGAGTTGGCATCAAAAAAAAAGCTAAGTAATGATGCTGTTATAATAGATATATTTTTCTTCATACTTCCAAAAATAAACTATAAACAAGTCATTAACAACTTTTTCAATCATTCAAAATGGCATTTTAAATAAAAAAAGTACATTAGCACCAAAATTCTATATCAATGGAGCGAAATCAAATACAAACCTATTTAAATGCTAATAAAGAGCGTTTTTTAAATGAACTTTTAGATTTATTAAAAATACCATCTATAAGTGCTAAGCCAGAACATAAATCCGACATGCAAACAACAGCAGAAGCTGTAAAACAACGATTAATTGAAGCGGGCGCTGATAAAGTTGAAATTTGTCAAACAAAAGGTTATCCGGTAGTTTATGGCGAAAAAATAATTGATGTTACGAAACCAACGGTAGTAGTTTATGGGCATTATGATGTACAACCTGCCGATCCAATTAATTTATGGGACTCACCTCCATTTGAACCTGTCATTAAAAAAACGGACATTCATCCTGAAGGCGCCATTTTTGCCCGCGGAAGTTGTGATGATAAAGGCCAAATGTATATGCACGTAAAAGCTTTTGAAACAATGATGAAAACGAACACATTGCCTTGTAATGTGAAGTTTATGATTGAAGGCGAAGAAGAAGTTGGCTCTCCAAATTTAGGGCCTTGGATTATTGAAAATAAAGAAAAATTAAAAGGAGATATTATTTTAATTTCTGATACCTCCATTATAGCCAATGATATTCCTAGTATTGACGCTGGTTTAAGAGGCTTAGCTTATATGGAAGTTGAAGTAACTGGACCTAATAGAGACTTACACAGTGGTGTTTATGGTGGAGCTGTAGCAAATCCAATTAATATTTTATGTAAAATGATTGCGTCTTGTCACGATGAAAATAATTATATTACTGTTCCTGGATTTTATAATAACGTGCAAGAGTTAAGCTCTTTAGAAAGGACAGAAATGGCAAAAGCCCCTTTTGATTTAGACGCGTTTAAAAAAGATTTGAATATTGAT
>CANHPI010000227.1 GCA_947462425.1 Bacteroidota bacterium | reverse complement strand
GTCCTTCAAAACAATTGTAAACAACAAATCCTTTATCCTCTGTTGGATTAGGTAATTTTTTTTCGTAATACGTTTTCAAGTCTGTAAATAATCTTGAACTTAAATCCAAATCATTACAATTAATTTGCACTTCAACTTCGTCTAAACTATCTTTTTGTAAATTATAAGCTACCGAATAGTTAGTAATGCTATCAATAGTATATTCAAAATACAAATAATCATGAGCCACCTCTGAAGGTGGTTTCGTTTCGGATTTAGTAATAACGTCAGCCTTACTATTTAAATCAATGCCTCTAATGACTCCTTCTTTACTTCTGATAATTTCATCCAAAGCTTCGCTGTATTCTGGGAATATGCGAGGTTTTTTTTGTTCAACTGCTTTTGGATTTTCCTGACAAGCTGAAAAACCTAAGGCAATAAACAATAAACAATAACAAATAATTTTACTCATAAATTAATTTTCTATTTCTTCAGTTGGTGTATGTTGCACTTCTGGGCGCATCTGAGGGAACAATAATACATCTTGGATAGATGGTTGATTTGTGAGTAACATGCACAAACGATCGATGCCAAAGCCAATACCAGCTGTTGGTGGCATGCCGTATTCTAGGGCACGTAAAAAATCATAATCAATAAACATCGCTTCATGATCGCCACGCTCCATTAATTTTACTTGTTCTTCAAAACGTTCGCGCTGATCAATTGGATCATTTAATTCGGAATAGGCATTGGCTATTTCTTTTCCATTAATCATTAACTCAAAGCGCTCCACTAATCCTGCTTCTGTTCTGTGTTTTTTAGTCAACGGACTCATCTCAACAGGATAATCTGTAATAAAAGTTGGTTGAATATAATTGCCTTCACATTTTTCTCCAAAAAGTGTATCAATTAATTTAGCCTTACCCATTGTTTCATCTATTTCAATATGCAATTGCTTGCACACATCTCTTAAACCTACTTCATCCATTTTACTAACATCAATGCCAGTATGTTCTTTTATGGCATCAAAAATTGTAATCCGTTTAAATGGTGCTGCAAAATTTATTATTTTGTCGCCAACAGTTAATTCAGTTGTTCCGTGTAAATCAGTGGCAATTTTTTCCAATAATTTTTCGGTGGTATTCATCATCCAAAAATAATCGCGATACGCTACATAAAACTCTAAAACTGTAAATTCAGGATTATGCGTTCTATCCATGCCTTCGTTGCGGAAGTTTCGACTGAATTCATACACCCAATCAAAACCACCAACAATTAAACGTTTTAAATAGAGTTCATTGGCAATACGCAAATATAATGGCATATCTAAAGCATTGTGATGTGTTAAAAACGGACGAGCCGCAGCACCACCTGGAATAGATTGCAAAACGGGAGTATCAACTTCTAAAGCACCATTATCATTTAAAAAATTACGAATAGACGAAATTATTTTAGTGCGTTGCTCAAATGTTTTTTTAACTTTTGGATTGATAATTAAATCAACATAACGCTGACGATATCGGAACTCTGGATCAGTTACCTCATCAAATGATTTGCCTTCATCATCTGTTTTTACAACAGGCAATGGCTTTAATGATTTACTTAATATTTTGAATGTAGTAACATGAATGGATGTTTCTCCTGTTTTAGTTGTAAATACATACCCTTCAATCCCAATAATATCGCCTAAATCAACTAATTTTTTCCAAACGATATCATATAAAACCTTATCATCTTCATTCGGACAAATATCATCGCGACGTACATAAATTTGTATACGCTCGCTGCTATCTTGTAAAACAGCAAATGCGGCTTTACCCATATCACGAACACTCATGACGCGTCCTGCAAATTTAATATCTTTATAATTTAACTTATCACGCTCATAATTTTCTTTTATATCTTTTGCAGATACATTTATTTTAAATTCTTCAGCCGGATAAGGATCAATGCCTAATTTTCTTAATTCAGCTAATTTTCCTCTTCTTAATTCTTCTTGTTCACTTAGTTCTTGAGACATCTTTTTCTAATTTTTGTCGAAGGTAACTAAATACTGAAGTTCAGCATTAAAGCGATCGTGCTATCTATTCACAATTTATTAATACTTTCAAAATAATTTCTTTTTACGAGTTTCCAATTACATTATTTTTTATTACAAAAAACTATAATAATTCTTCTATTTTTTATGCAAGCACAGTAAAACATCTTTTAAATACATTTAATTATAGCTGTTACAATAACTTTTAAATATCTGATTAACAGGTATTTAAATTTTTTATCAATTATTTTGTTTAATATATTATGATTATTGTTAAACATAATATACATTTGTTTAAGATTTTTTAAATAACATTAAACAATATATATTATGACAGCTATCGAATTTAACACTCGTATTTTAAACGAAAAGCAATCATTAAAGAATTTCGCTTTAAGCCTTACACATAATAATGACGATGCTTTAGATTTGCTTCAAGACACTTATGTAAAAGCTATTACTTATAGAGAAAAATTTGAGGATAGCACAAATTTAAAAGCCTGGTTGTTTACCATTATGAAAAACACGTTTATTAATTCATACAGACGTGCCGTAAAAACCAAACAAATTATTTTAACAAATGCTGATTTAGCAATGGCTCGTGCTTTTAAAAACAATCACCAAGACATTACTGAATCAAGATTAGCGGCAAAAGATATCCTAAACAAAATAGAGAATTTAGAAGATCAGTACAAAATTCCTTTCACAAGATATTATAATGGCTTTAAATATGAGGAAATAGCACAGGAAATGCAATTACCATTAGGTACCATAAAAAGTAGAATATTTTTAGCCAGAAAACAGCTAATGGTTGCCATTGAACAATCAATGAATTAATTTAACAATGCTATTTAATAAATCCCTAAAAAAAACTATTTTTGAGGGTGAACTATTTTTTTAAAACACTTATTATTATTTTTCTACAATCAAGTCTGTTTGTAGTTTCTTTAAAATCGTATTCTCAAGAATATGAAAAAACAGAAGAAGATAGCACTTACCAGCCGTCTACTCAAAAAGGTTTTCATGCAGGACTTTATATTGGTGCTTTTGTAGCTAATAAAAACACAGCTTATATTTACGATGGCTATGGTTTTGATGAAAATGGGCAACGTAATACATTTTCAAATAGTATTTTATATAATCAAATTGTGAATATTTACGGCGGAGCTACCGGCGGTAATGATCAAATAGCTCAATTACTTAATGTTGGGCACTTAGATTGGTCTTTTAATGAGCAAGATATGCCAATTAATTTAAGATATACTACAACGTATTTAGTTGGTTTAAATATGCGTTATCAGGTCAATAAAAAATCAAGTATATCATTAAATATTAACGGAACAAAATTAGTAGTAAATGGTAAATTTACTATTTCATCCACTTTACCAACAACTACTGGACTGCAAGGGCAATCCAAAATAAATCAATTTACAATTACTGGAGCTGAACAACGTCTGATGTTTCAACTAGGCTATCAAAAGATTTTAGGTAATCACGAAAAATTAAATTTAATGGTTGAAGGTGGTTTAAATATTATTTTTTCAAAGGCACAAAAAAATGAAGCTATTTTAAATTCTGAACTTAATAACGGTGCAAATAATATTACCATAGATTTAATGAGTGTTTATAATCAAACTCCATATAATTATTATAGTGCAAAATATTTAATAGGTGCCGGTATAGGTGCCTTTGGCGGAATTGGAATGCACCTAACCATCAATCCAAAATATACGGTTCAATTACTTTACAATCCTTCATACGATCGAATAAGTTTAGGTTACAATCCTAAATTTAAATTACAACACGGTTTTGGATTAAGAATCTATTACAATCTAAGTTAGATTACATCCACTTTTTACGTTTGAAATAAATCATCAAGCCTATAATAATAGATAGCATTATCCCCCAGGTAATATAATATCCGTTTTGGGTTTTAAGTTCTGGCATATTTTCAAAATTCATACCATAAACGCCCGCTATAAATGTTACAGGAATAAATATAGACGACATGATAGTTAATACTTTCATAACCTCATTCATTCGGTTAGAATTATAACTTAAATAAATATCCATAATACCAGAAAGTAAATCGCGATAGGTTTCAACGGTATCAATAATACGAGTAACATGGTCGCTTAAATCTCGCAAATACATATCGCTAGACGCGTTTATTAAAGTCGTTTCTGAACGAATCATATTATTAATCAAATCTCGCATCGGCCATACTTGTTTGCGCAAGAAAATCATTTCGCGTTTTAGATTATATAATTGGAGTAAAGATTTTTTATCAGAATTGCTAATAATATCTTCTTCAATTTCTTCAATCTTATCTCCAATTTTTTCAATAGCTGTAAAATAACAATCTACTACTGCATCCATTAAAGCATAGGCTAAATAATCAGCGTCTAGCTTTCTCACTCTTCCTTTACTCTGACGTAATCTATTTCTTATAATATCAAACGCATCGCCAATATGTGGTTCTTGAAATGATATAACGGTATGCTCACATAAAATAATGGCTAATTGTTCTGATTCAACTTCTTTATTGTAGCTAATCATTTTCATGATAGCAACTACATAATGTTCAAAATCCTCAAATTTTGGTCTTTGATCTACATGAACAATATCTTCCATAGTTAATGAATGTATATTGTAAATTTTGCCAATGGCTTCTACTAATTCGGGCTTATGCAAACCTTCCACATTAATCCATTTAACCATATTAGGCTTAACATGCGATAAGCAATCTGAAAGATCATAATATACATCTTCAAAAAACTCAGTATCATTATACTCAATGAGGGTAATTTTAATTCTATCAGTTCGCTCCTCGCCTGTATAAATTAATGTTCCAGGAGGGGATCCAATTTTTTTTGTTTCTGCATCCATATAAATAAAATTAAATCGGTATTATAAATATAGTTATTTGCACATTCGCTTAGTAAACTATTTTAATTGTTTTACATGACTT
>CANHPI010000226.1 GCA_947462425.1 Bacteroidota bacterium | reverse complement strand
ATTTTGTTCAAATATATTGCTTTTTTCTTACAAACTATAAAACGAGGTTATGTTGGTTTCGGCTGTCAAGAAGATAACTTTTCTGCAATTCCTAACACCCCATGAAGAACTGCTTTAATTCTGCCATAATAAAATTACAAAGCCTACATAACTACGCTACATTAGAATTATATATTTCAGACTATTTCCCGAAAATGAAGTTGCCCTTTTTTTGAGGTGGGCATTAGTGCCGGATTTCACTCGCCCGCAGATGATTGTATTGAACTATAAATCGATTAAAAAATTGAAAGTTCAAATAAAGTTTGAGACTCAATCGTTGGGTAGGCAATGGAAGATGAAACAAAAGAAGTTAACTAATTCTTACACAACCAAAATTAGCGAGGTCATCCATATCAATTTGAAATTTGAAGGGTATTAAAACGGATTCTTCTCATAAAGTATAACTTTTACAAAATTGCTATTCCTTCCGACATTTTCAAATCGATTCTGTAAAAATTAAAATCACTGCTAGTCCCCTCCTCTACCTCAACTATATTCAAAATACAATCTCGCTGTGGAATTGGCGGAAAAAACAACGAATAATAGCGCCAATCTTTAGTAGATTCAAAATAATGATGTGCTGGTGCAATTGGGATATTTTCTGCTAACTGTAATTTGTATCTTTCACCCGTTTCTAACACTTCGATATAAGTATCCTTAGCCATTGTAATCCAACCGCCTCTATAATATTTATCATAAGCAACATATCCAAAATCAACTTTAGTATATTCTGGATACAATACAATACGAACCAACTCCGGATTGGTTTCAACAATCGTATTTGAATTAAAATGAAACACTAGTGATTGATTATTCTTTTTCATAGTTTATCTATTTTTAACTAGTTCATTCAACCAAAGTGGTTTCAATACCTTTAAATCTCTACCATAGGAACGGAATAATCGCACTAATTCTTCAGTAGGTACTAATTCAAAATTAAAAACACATCCCCCTGATTCTAATTTATTAGTCGTTTGACTTTTATGAATGGGATAAGCCTCAAAGTAATTCGAAATAAGCGCAGTCGTTTCTATTGCAATTCGCTGTAAAACTTGATTTTCGATTGGATAAACACCATGCAAATTATGAATATAAACATCTATCTCATTTTGTTTAGACGCTATATATTTCCTTTTCAGCAACAAGGGTTGGTAAATGTTATCGAAACCAAAAGTTTTTAACGCATGATGATTTTCTGAAAACCCCACTAAATACCATCTATTTTCAAACTCCTTTAACATTACCGGATGAACTATAACCGATTTAAACGTTCTTTTCTTGTATGAGTAATATACAAATGATACCGGATATTTGTTTTTGCAAGCATTAAATAATGGGTTAAAATTCTCAAAGCCTCTCGCGCCAGAAACATAATCTGTTTGAATAATCTTTCTTTTACTATTTCCGTCTGGGAAAGTTTCTTTAAAACTACTCAGAACTTTATCTATCGCATAACTAAAACGGTCTCCTACTCTATCTCCTCCAATGTTTTGAAGTAATTCCACAGCCTCTTTTATACTACTAATATCGTTATCGGTTAAACTAACAGCATTTATCGAAAAATTTGGATTTGTATAATAATAGCCTTTATGCAATCTACAATACACAATGGGAGCATCAAAACCATCAGGTTCAGGTAATTTCATATTGCGTATATCTTTTTCCAAAGTATCCAATGAAGGTGATAAATCTAACTTTTGCTCACAAGCTTCTCGAATATTAATAATTGTTGGATATGGGCGCATTGTATTTCGCAACAGCGAATCAATAACCTTATACCTTCTATAAGCAGACCTTGAAATTGCCATATATATTTTTTATAAAAATACAAAATACATTTAATTCCGTATATAGTTTACGGAATTAGATTTCAGCTTTGCATAAAAATTCCAGATTAACAATTTACTCCTTGTTGACAAAAAGAATCGCACTGCAATCCAATTGCAGTGCTAAGTTTTAAAATTGCATCAGTTTGGATATAAGAATTATAATACGGTTAAATGAGCTCATAATGTCAGAGCAAACAGGAAGTCCTAATGAACTGGCCTCCAAACTCGGCATATCCATACGAACCCTTTATAACTATATCGCTTTTATGAGGAAAGATATGAAAGCACCCATTACTTATGACTTCCAAAGATTGAGTTATGTCTATGAAGTCGAGTGCGAATTTAATTTTAATGGTATTGACAAATAAAGTGGAGGCCTGAAACCATTTAAACGGCGCGTAACTGAAAAGCGATAAGAGTAAGAATAAGATTAAAAATTTATTTTATGAAAAACATTTTTAAGAAAATGGCATTCCTTGGTGTCGCAATTATTGTTCTGGGGTGTACTAATGACTCTAATTCAGATGGCGGAAGCACTCCTTGTATTCCTACAACTTGTGTAAATGGAGGAATATCTACTCCTGATTGTGGCTGTAATTGCCCTGAAAGATATTTTGGTTCTGACTGCTCTTATGAAAAGATGCCTTCTAAGATTCTAATCTCAAAAATTAGAATTAATCAATTCCCAAATAACGGCGGCGGACTTGATGATTTAGGTACTAATCCGGATTTGTTCATTAACCTAATAAAAGATAATATTTATATCTATAAACAAACCACTTATTGGACGGATGCTAATGGAGATGGTACTAGAAATTATGATTATTCTTTTCCTACCCCAATAGAATGTACTTCAGATTCTGCTATATTCTCATTAGAATTATGGGATTATGACTCAAATACAAACAATGAATTAATGGGCACAATAGTATTTTCTCCATATCTTAATTATGAAGGATTTCCAACTTCATTTATTATTCAAGATGATTCAAAAAAATTAAAAGCAGAAATATTTGTTACCTATGAATGGTAAAATTTAAAACATCCGTTCTATCATATTCAGCATAAAAACTTACCCCAAAATCAAACTTAATAATGAAACTAAAAATTAAAAATCTGCAATTAGTGGCAATTGCAACAGTTATTTCTTTCTCTACAACGTCTTGTGCTTTGATGTTTAATGGCACACGAAAAGAAGTACCCATCCGTTCCATGACCCAAGGTTCTCAAATTTATGTGAATGGAGAGTTAAAAGGGACGGACGTAGCCAATGTAAAATTACGTCGTAATTCAAACCATACTATCATGATTAAGAAAGAAGGCTACAAGACACAAACAATAGCTGTTACCAAACATGCCGATGCAGGTTGGATTGTTTTTGATGCATTATTTAACTGGGGCGCTTTTCTCACAGACCCAACCACAGGAGCTTGGAACAACTTAGAGCCAGATAATGTTACTGTTGAATTAGAAAAAGAAAAATAATTTCATTTAAATGCCTCACCCCTCGTGAGGCATTATTTTATTTTCTACTTATAGAAAATATAATCAACACGATTTCGTTTGTAATCCTTTTGACAAAGAGGGTCAATTGAAAAAAACTAATTCGTTTTGGTTGAAATAAAAAAGAGGCTCATGGGCCTCTTGGTATTCGATATGTTTTTTATCAGATAAAGAACATGTTTTGGGTTCGATTCAACATGGGCCTTTCATTGTTGGTATTTCTTATGAATGAAACCTTAGGTGTTAATGTTGCGTTTGCTGTCATTTGCTTCTATTGTTACTGACATAAATTTATTTAAAAATCAAGAATATTAAGATTGCATAAATAGCTATTGGCAATGATACACAAATCCATACGGAAGATGCAACGTAATTACTTCCATACTTATTGAAATAGTTCAAAAACAAAACTGATTTGTCAAATAACCAGTTAGAGTATGTCTTGAAATTTCTGCAACCAACACTGAAGCCTAAAGTAAAAATTGCGAAAGCTATTTTAAAGTAATTAAAGTTGAAAATAATATCTAATAGGCAAAGCCATGAAAATGGAATACCAAAGTAATAAACGATAATATTTATTTCGTTATATGTCAGTCCCATTTTATTTCCAATAAATAAAAGACTATTCGCTACTATTCTAAAAATAATTTTGTTCATTACTTTACTGTTGGTCTAAATGGATTTTTTCTATTCGCAAACCTGGTGAAGAGAAAACAACCTATAACTATCAATAATAATATTCCAATTGCTATTCCCATTGTTTATAGTATTAAAAACTTACAGCCAAAGCCAAAGTTCTAAATGGGCTTTTTGGACTAAATTAGTGCTAATCCAACATATTGCAAAACTGCTGTTAGCGGTTCGTGCTTTTAATTTCCAGCATTTGTTTTTCATTATTCAGTTCATACTCAAATTCAGATAATAATTCTTAGGATATCGAATTAAAATTTTCCATTAAAGTTCCTATAATTAAATTACTTCTATTTATTTGCGGTAAATTTTCTGGCCAAATCAAGGTTGTTTTATAAAGTTCAAAATTATTTATTATCCATTTTTTTGTACAAAAATCAAGGCTGTTAATTTCAGCTAAAGCTATTAGACAATTATCTTCTTCCAACATTTAGTTATGGTAGTTAATGGTATTACTTAATTATAATTATATAAGTTTATGTATAGAATTTTTCTTCGAAATTTGGAAGATTTTCCATTTGTTTAATTAGATGAAAGAATATTCCTCTATAATCTTCAACTTCACGGTCTATTGGATTTTGTCCGTTTTTACCATTGTGTAGTTCTGTAATAAATCCTTCTATTTTTCTCCCTGAATTATTCCGACAATAACAATATGCAAATGTTCCGAAGGAATGTTGAATACCAATAAAAAAATAACCACTAGTTTCGTTTCCTATATTAATAGGAAACTTATATTCTAAATACTCTCCGTCATTTTTTACTAATTCTAAATTAGTTGTCTCAAAATTTAAAAATGATGATTCTGATTCGTGAGCTTGATTTACATAGTTTACAAAGTTTGGATAAATAGTTAGTAAGCCTCCTCTTTGTAAAGCATTAATTTTTACATCTTTTCGGTCATTGTTGAAAAAATAAAATATAAAAACGATAATAACAATTATGATTATGGCGGTTGACATATT
>CANHPI010000225.1 GCA_947462425.1 Bacteroidota bacterium | reverse complement strand
ATTGCAGGTTGTAGCACAATAGGCAACAATGTTACTATGTGGGGGCAAGTGGGAGTATCGAGTGATATTACAATTGGTGATGGGGCTGTTATTCAAGCGCAAAGTGGCGTTGGAGAAAATGTTCCTGCCGGTAAAGTTTATTTTGGTACACCTGCCAATGATGCCAAATTAAAATTGAGAGAAATTTTTGCAGTAAAACAATTACCGTCTTTAATTCATAAATTATACGACAAGTAAATTGAAAAACTCCAAATTAAATACAAAAACAAACTCTAATTCGGTTAAAGACGTAAAGTTAAATGCCTTATTAGAAATGACGAAAGCCATTAATAATAATGTTAGCACGGCTCAGCTACTTGATATCTATCAAGAAATATTAGAAAACAGATTAAACGTTGGTAAATTGGTGCTATTTAGTTTTACAACTGAATGGACTTGTATTTTAAAGTACGGAGTTGATAAAGATTATAATCACTTACTGTTTGAACCCGAATTACTGGAGATTAAGGAAATTGAAACTATCTCCTATTCAAAAGGAAATTTAAGTCAAAAATTTGAGATCGTAATTCCTGTTTATCACAAACAAACACCTCTTGCATTTGTATTATTGGGCGATTTAGATGAGAAAAAAATTGAAATGAGTTCTACTATCAAACATTTGCCATTCATTCAAACACTCACTAACGTGATGATAGTTGCCATTGAAAATAAAAAGCTATATAAAGCGTCTATTCAAAAAGCAACGATTCAAAAAGAATTAGAATTAGCCCAAGGCATGCAAAAATTATTATTTCCATCTTCTTTACCAAATATAGAAGAGTTAGAAATGAATGCATTATACCTTCCACATCAGCAGGTTGGAGGCGATTATTACGATGTGATTTGGATTAATGAAGTGGAATTAGTGTTTTGTTTAGCAGATGTTTCAGGAAAAGGTGTAGCTGCAGCATTACTGATGAGTAACTTACAAGCAGCTTTACGTGTATTATTAAAATACACTCAAAATTTAACAGAAATAGTAATTGACATCAATCAACTAATTTGTGATAACGCTAAAAGTGAAAAATTTATCACTTTATTTATTGCAAAATATAATATTGGTACAAGAAAATTGTCTTATATAAATGCCGGACATAATGCACCAATTTTATTAAATAATAATAAAACAATTGCTTTAGATAAAGGTTGTACTCTTTTGGGAATTACAAATCCTTTACAATTTTTAGAAAATGAAACCTTGTTAGTTTCTGCACAGTCTATTTTATTTGCCTATACTGATGGACTAACGGATACTGTTAATAGTAAGGATGAGGCTTTATCTATTGATGAAATTGAAAACATATTAATCAAAAATAAAAACTCTAACTGTGAATTCATCAACAAGGCCATGTTATTTTATTTAGAAGAATTTAAAGGTGAAATGCCTTTTACTGATGATATTGCAATGCTAACTTGTAAGTTTAATTAAATTTATTTTCACAAATGTGAATTTATAATAATTCGTTTAATTTTTTGGAGAGTATTTTCATACCTTCTACAGCTGTTGCTTTTATGATGGTGAGGTTTTTAATGTAATCTAAATTAAAATCACCTGGGTCAACTAAAAATTTCGGAATATCACTTTTAACTACATGAATTAAATTAGCTGCTGGATATACATTTAATGATGTTCCAATAGTAATAAAAATATCTGCATGTTCTGTTAATTCGGTTGCCTTAGACATTTCAGGCACATCCTCTCCAAACCAAACAATATGTGGTCTTAATTGAGAGCCAAACTCACATTTATCACCTATTTTAATTTCCCAATTAGTTAACGGATATATTAAATGGTGTTTTAAAGTGCTTCTTCCCTTCATAATTTCTCCATGCAGATGTAATACTTTTTTACTGCCGGCTCTTTCGTGTAAATCATCAATATTTTGAGTAATAACCTGAACATCAAAATTATTTTGCAAATCCGCTACCAATTCATGAGCAAAATTAGGCTTAGCTTCCATTACCTGCTTACGTCTTTGATTATAAAAATCTAAAACTAACTCTCTATTTTTTTTCCATGCTTCAAAAGTAGCAACGTCTTCAATTTTATGCTCTTCCCATAATCCACCAGTATCCCGAAAGGTTTTAATTCCACTTTCGGCACTCATTCCAGCTCCGCTAAATACAACTATATTTTTTTTTCTCATTTCTTTGTGAATAATAAACTTTAAACAATCTACAAACAACTGTAAATTATCTTTTAGCTTATCCTAAATTTACAAAAAAATAAACCACTATGAAATTTTTTATTGATACAGCAAATTTAGCCCAAATTAAAGAAGCCCAAGACCTTGGAGTTTTAGATGGCGTAACTACTAATCCTTCTCTAATGGCAAAAGAAGGAATTAAAGGACAGGATAATATCCTAAAACATTATGTTGATATTTGCAATATTACTACGGGCGATGTAAGTGCTGAGGTAATTGCAACTGATTTTGACGGCATGGTTCGTGAAGGCGAAATGTTAGCCGATTTGCACCCTCGTATTGTTGTAAAAATCCCTATGATTAAGGATGGTATTAAAGCAATTAAATATTTTAGTGATAAAGGTATTAAAACCAATTGTACTTTAGTTTTTTCTGCCGGACAAGCATTATTAGCAGCTAAAGCAGGCGCTTCTTACGTTTCTCCATTTGTGGGAAGATTAGATGATGTTAGCCAAGATGGTATGGATTTAATTGATGATATCCGTGTTATTTATGATAACTATGGTTATGAAACTGAAATTTTAGCAGCTTCTGTTCGTCACCCAATGCATATTATACAGTGTGCTAAAATCGGTGCTGATGTTATTACGGCTCCATTAAGTGCCATTGCAGCTTTATTAAACCATCCTTTAACGGATAAAGGTTTAGCACAGTTTTTGGCTGATGCTAAAAAATAATTTTTATTTACTTGTAAAAAGCCTCTGTTATTTAATAGCAGAGGCTTTTTTAATTAATTGAAAATGCTAATAAACGTGCTGTCCGCCATTAATACTGTAATTAGCTCCGGTAATAAAACTTGTTTCTTCGCTCGCTAAAAAAGATACTAAATGCGCTACCTCGTGCGTACCACCTAAACGACCCATTGGAACTTGAGCTACAATTTGATTCAAAACTTTTTCAGGAACAGCCATAACCATATCTGTGGCAATATAGCCCGGCGAAATTGTATTTACAGTTACTCCGTATTTTGCAACTTCCATCGATAATGATTTTGTAAAACCATGCATCCCAGCTTTTGCTGCCGAATAATTAGTTTGACCAAATTGTCCGCGTTGCCCGTTTACGGATGAAATATTAATAACACGACCAAAGTTTCTCTCAATCATACCTTGAATAACTTGTCGCGTGCAATTAAAAACACTATTTAAATTTGTATTTATTACCGCATGCCAATCTTCTACTTTCATATTAAGCAATCTGCCATCTCGCGTGATACCAGCATTATTAACTAAGGTATCAATGTGTCCGTATTTTGCCTCAATTTCAGCAATCATCTTTCCAGTACTTTCATAATTGCTCACATCACCATAAAATAAATCAATGTCAAAACCCTCAGCTTTCATTTGAGCCATCCATTTATCTGCTTTTTCTTTTGTGTGATAATTGCCTACTACTGTATAACCATCTTTATATAGTTCTTTACACATAGCTGTTCCTAAACCACCTGTAGCTCCTGTAATTAATACTGTACGTTTGTTTGAATTTTTCATAATAATTTATTGATTATTCGTTTTTTAATTTTGACTATTTTTTTAAAAATCTAAGCTAAATTTTATCAGTATTCATTACCATAGCCTCACCTGTGGTACAAAGTTTACCAGTTGCTTTATCTTTAATTGATGTTTCAATAATGGCACGATGTTTTTCCTTAATCACTTCTTTAACAGTAAAAATAGCTTCATAATTAACATTTACATGCATTGGTCTTAAAAAATTTAACGACTGACTTAAATAAATTGTTCCCTCACCCGGAAACAAAACCCCAAATACTTTGCTAAATAGAGCTGCTCCAAGCATACCATGCATAATTGGCACTTTAAACATCGTTTTAGCGGCAAACTCTTTATCAGTATGTACAGGGTTTTTATCTCCTGTCACTTCTGCAAATCGATTAACTTCATCTTGTGAAAATTTAAAATCATGAGAATACGCTTGTCCGATTTCTATCATAAACTTAGTTTTTTTGTAATTTTCAAAAAAAAAAATGAAAATGTCAAGTAATTATTTAGTTTTTTCGATTTAGATTAACATATTTTTTTTTACGACAATTTAACATAAAATTAATACGAATTTACTTGACACGTATAGGAAAAAATGTCGACATTTGCACCGGATTTGAAAAAAGCTCTTAAAATACTGATTTTCAGACATTAAGGCTATTTTACTGATTTACAACAATAAAATTAAAATAAAAAAATGAAAACAAACAACCCAATGATTGACAACTTGATGGATGCTCAAGCGAATGCTATGAGCACTTGGATGGAATCTGCAAAGAAATTCCAATCTGCTTTTGCTAACGGAACTACCGTAACTGAAAGCCAAAATATTTACAAAGATTTGATGGAAAAACAAGCTGCTATGTTTAGTGGTTTTAATACAACTGGTTCTAACCCTTTTGGAGCTAATCCTTTTATGAATGAAAACTCTAAACCAGAAGAATTCATGAAAAACTGGTATAACCAACAAATGACTGGTTTAAAACAAATGACTGATTTTAACCAAAGCATTTATAACTCAATGGTTAATTACGGTAAAAATGCAAATGACTATAACAATAGTTTTTCTACAATGAATAATGCATGGACTAACATTTACAATAGTTGGACAGGTACATTGAATAATTCTTACGACACGTTTTCAAAAGGAATTAAAAATCCTTTTAACGCGGATATGTTTAGAAACATGTATGAAGGAAGTCAAATGTACATGAAAGTTCAAGAGATGTTTCAACCAATGATGACTGCTATAAAAAATTCTGATTTTAGCGTGGATACATGGAAAAACATT
>CANHPI010000224.1 GCA_947462425.1 Bacteroidota bacterium | reverse complement strand
TTAAAACACCTGCATCTACTGCGGCAGCTCCAATTAATTCACAAATGTTAGTAAAAACATATGAGGAAAAGATTTTACAAGAAAATTTGACCTTAATTAATAATTTAGTTAATGATAAAATTGGATATAAAAGAGTATTACGGAAAATTGAATTAAATTATGTAAAATCCAAAGATGAAACTTATAAGGATTTACTTATTGCATTTAATGATGCGTCGTCAGGGTTAAAAATTTTAATAGAAGATGAAGCTAACGCTAAAACAAAATTAGAAAACGCCATAAATTTATGGAAGACAGCACTTTTGGAATCTGACCCTAAAAATAAAAAAGCCCGAATTGATAAAGATGTTACCATTGCAATTTATTTTAATCTACTTGAATGCTACTTTGCTACTAATAATACTATTGAAGCAGATAAGATAATGATTGCCTTGAATTCAATGGACATTTCATCGTCAAAAAGAAAATTAAAGGATGACTATGAAAGTTTGTTTAATGATTTAAAGAAACGAGCTTTGACTAACAAATAATTATTAAAATTAAACATAAAAGTAAATGAAAAAAATAAATAAAATACAATTGGCTCTAATTATTGTAATGTCTTTTGTTAAAATTAACGCACAGGTGGTAACCTTAACAAAAGGTGGTGAAACTAGCAGTAAGCAAACAATAGGTGGTGAGGCTGTTAACTTTATGGCTAATGGCGACCACTATTTTTTTGATGTTTATATGGAAAGAGCAGTGATGAATTATCGTTTGCAAAGCTTTGACAGTAAGGGCAGTTTTTTAACTAATACCTTGTTGGATATAAATGTTGGTGTTTTTAATAATTCCTATAGCATAGATCAAGTAATTGGTTTCGGAAATACTGTTTATGCAATGGTTGAGCATTTAGATAAACCTGCTGGAAAAAATACGTTATTGGCTAGAGCTATAGATAATGTAGGTAATGTATCAAGTTCTGAAGTAGAAGTGATGTCTATTCCATTTGAAAAAACGATGAATTCAGGATTTAATTATACATCTGTATCTCCAGATAACAAAACAATGGCTGTTGTAGGTGAAATGATATATGTTAAAGATCAACCAGCGCAATATAAAATTGCATTATTTAATCAAGCATTTAAAAAATATAAAGAAGGGTTGATTACAATTGCTGGAGAAAACACTAAAAATAAAAGTATTTCACAGATAGTTGCCAATGATGGAACGGTTTATATTATCAAGAAAGGTATGACAAAAAAAGGAGAAATTACCTTAACTGTTTATCAATGGTTGCCAGAAAATCCTGCTGAATACAAAGAATATATTTTAGAGGTTGTTGAACCAAATCAGTTTTACAATTATACCTACGCTGTAAATACTAATAACGAATTAATAATTAGTGGCTTATACTATGAGCGTAAAACATTTTCAGTTGGAGAAAAAAAGGCAGTTGGAGTGTTTTATTTTACCAATAAAGGAAAAAGTGAAAAAGTTTTTAAAACCTTTGCTTTAGATGCGCAAGTGGACAATTTAACAACGCGAAAATTATTAATTAACGAAAATACTTTATTTTTAACTGCTGAACAATATAAAGTAGAACGCTTGGATCCGCCTCCTTCAGCTGCAGGATCAATGTCTACTTTTGATTACCATTATAATTACACTCATAAAAGTGAATTTGTAATTGCCATGGATAACGAAGGAACTAAAAAATTCCAATTAGAATTGAATAAAGATTACACTGCGAGAGATTTTGACAAACCATTTTTTAGTTCATATAATATTGTGAATGGAAAATTAACAATCGTTTATAACGATCAGGCAAAAAAATATGTAAAGGATGACTATAATTATTCCTACCAAATTCCAGTATTAGTTCAAATTACAAATGATGGCTTGATGCAATCACCTGTCATATTTAAAAATGAACTTAAATTAGAACAATATTATATGCTAAATCCATCTTATTCGCTGCAATCAGCAAATAATCGTATTTCATTTTTAATGGGAAATAATCAAAATTTTAAATTTATAGATTTTAAAATAGATTAAAATATATAAATCGCAATTACAAAAACCGCTTACTAATAGTTTGCGGTTTTTTTCTTTTTAAAATTAAGCTCCGTTATAATAATTTTAGCTATTTAAGACATAATAAAACTGTATATTTATTTTTAAATAAATTAAATGATGATTCCTAATAAAATATGGCGCACCACTTTGCTAATAATATGTTCTTTGCAATTATTAAGTCAGAATGCTGATAGTATTGCTTTACGCAAACACTTTAATTATTTTCTTACAAAAAGTAATTGTTATAAAAATTTAGAATTTTTAAGTACAAAAATCGAAAGCCGATTGAGCGGTTCACCTGGTGCGGCCAAAGCTGTTGCTTGGGCAAAAAAAGCAATGTATGAAGCAGGTGCAGATACAGTTTATTTGCAACCTTGTATGGTACCGCATTGGATTAGAGGCGAAAAAGAAATCTGTTACTCTGTAAATTCTAAAACGAAACAGAAAATAAATTATGCAATTTGTGCATTAGGTAATTCCATCGCTACTCCAAATAATGGCATTTCTGCTCCAGTAATTATTGTCAATAGTTATAGTCAATTAGACTCATTAGGAGAAAAAAATATCAAAGGGAAAATTGTTTTTTATAATGTGTATTTTGATCATACGCACTTGAGTACAGGAACCTGCTACGGAGAAACAGTAACTTATCGTTATTCAGGTCCGAGTAAAGCAGCAAAATATGGAGCCGTTGCTACCATCGTTCGTAGTATGAGTTCTATAAACAATAATTTTCCGCATACTGGTGTCATGGGCTATGATACAACTTTAACCAAAACAAAAATCCCAGCTTGTGCCATTAGTTTTAGTGGAGCCGATGAATTGTTAGTACAATTAAATAGTAATCCAAACCAAACCATCCATTTAAAAATGAGCTGTCAAATGCTTGATAAAGAATTATCTTATAATGTTGTTGGCGAAATAAAAGGTTCTGAAAAACCACAGGAAATTATTATGGCTGGCGGACATTTAGATGCTTGGGATAACGGGCAAGGCGCTCATGATGATGGCGCTGGAGTAGTGCAGGCTATTGAAGTTTTAGCGATGTATAAAAAACAAAACATCAAACCAAAACATACTATACGCGCCGTTGCTTTTATGAACGAAGAAAATGGTGGCGCTGGGGGTAAAGCCTATTTTGAAGACACTAAGAAAAATAATTTAAAACATATTGCTGCTTTAGAAAGTGATGCTGGAGGTTTTTCTCCTCGTGGAATTGCAGTTGATACAACCAATGGAGCTTATAAAAAAGTACTTAGTTGGAAATCTTTATTAGACCCTTACTTTTTACAATTCATAAAAAAAGAAGGACATGGAGCTGACATTGGTTACTTGAAAGAAATTGGAGTTCCGTTAATTGGTTTTGAACCAGATGGTCAAAAGTATTTTGATTATCATCACACTGCTGATGATACCTTTGATAAAATAAATAAACGAGAATTAGAATTAAGTGCTGGAGTTATTGGTTCTATTATTTATTTGATTGATATAAAAGGTTGGTAATTTTGAATGTGATAATTTAGTATTTGTTGATTTTCAAAAAGGTAGTAAACATAATGCGTTGTAACATGTTCTTTTATCCTAAAGCATTTTAATTAAGAATGAAGATTCCTCAAAAAATATTGCATCCTATTGTCCTTTTTTTTGTGGTTGCCTTTTCAATACTCTGTGCTTTTAAAATTCAGGATTTGAAATTCGATTATGATTTTGAAGCCTTTTTCCCAAATGAAGACAATGAGTTAGGTCTATATGAAACACATCGTAATCGTTTTGAATGGGATAATGAATTTGTGCTTTTAGGTTTAGAAAATAAAGCAGGGATTTTTAAAAAAGATTTTCTTCAGAAAGTAGAATTACTCTCTGATGAACTTAAAAAACTACCTTACGTAGATAGAATTATTTCTCCAACCAACATTAAAAATATTTCATTAAGCGGCCTCGCACCTGTTCAAAAAAGATTATTACATATTGAGGATGAAAGTTTATATAAAGATGATAGTATTAATATTTATAATACTCCCGAATTAATTGGTTCTTTTTTTCCAAAAGATGCAAAGTCAATTTCTATATTTATAAAAACAGAAGAAGGATTAAATAAAGTTAAAAGTGATAGTTTAGCCCGGAATATAGAAAAAGCATTCACTAAGTATCATTTTGATGATATACATTTTGTTGGAAGAATTGTTGCTCAAGATGTTTATTTAAAAAATCTAGAAAAAGAATTTGTTTATTTTTTAAGTATTTCATTCGTATTAGTTATTTTATTTTTATGGCTTTCATTTAGATCCATCTACGGAATCGTTGTTCCATTAACCATCGTTATCATTTCTATTTTTTGGACATTAGGAATAATGGCAATGTTGCATAAATCCTTAGATATTATGACGGTAATGTTACCCACGATGATATTTATTGCAGGTATGAGCGACGTGGTTCACTTTTTCTCGAAACATTTTGAAGAATTAGCAAAAGGCACCGAGAAACAAAAGATTTATCCATTAATTTTAAAAGAAGTTGGATTTCCTACCTTCCTAACTTTAATTACAACGGTTGTAGGTTTTTTATCGTTATTATTTTCAAGCATTAAACCAATAAAAGATTTTGGTATTTATACTTCAGTCGGTATCGTTATTGCCTTCTGCTTAACTTATACTCTTTTACCAGCGCTACTCTATTTTTTTACCCCTAAAAAATTAGTATCAGTTCATACGCATGATAATAAAACATATAATGTAATGCGTAGTATTTTGTTTTGGATTTTCAGAAATCAAAAAACAATCGTAGTAACTTCCTGCTTACTAGTTGCCCTTTCAATTATTGGGGTATACAATATAAAAGTTAATAATATTTTATTGGAAGATTTATCTGATAATGTAAAAATAAAACAAGACTTTAAGTTTTTTGATAAATATTATAGTGGTGCACGTCCACTAGAATTTGCAGTGGAAATAAAAAATAAAAACAAAACTGTTTGGGATTA
>CANHPI010000223.1 GCA_947462425.1 Bacteroidota bacterium | reverse complement strand
GCTAAAACATTAGCCATATTGCTTTTATCCATCACATAAATTTTATCAAACTTTTCAAAATCAGAAACTTTAAATTGTCTTGCTCTTAAAGAAGTTAAATCAACATGATGTTGAGCGGCATTGCTAATTGTACGTTTATCTGGAGTTTCATCAATATGATAATCGGATGTTCCTGCTGAATCCACTCTCATGTTAATGTTGTTTTCACGTATCAATTTTAGCATAATACCTTCTGCTAATGGCGAACGACATATATTACCTAAACAAACCATTAAAATTTTTTGCATGATGTTTTTATAAATTTAACCACCTAGAAATATAGGTTAATATTGTTTAAAGTAATACATACTTTTATTTTAATAACATAGTTGAAGCTTAGCTTCAACTATGTTATTAATTTTTTTATTTAATAAACAAATCCCTTTGTATTTTAAAACGGATTAAATGTCACTCTCCGAAGGAACAAAAGCACTTTGCTCTGCATAAAAGGCAGTTTTAGTTAATAGCGCTATAATATTTTCTTTTGTTAAAGATGCCATTTCGGTAGTGTGTTTTAAAAAAACAGAGTCTTCCATTATGGCATAAGCTAAAGAGCTTAATCCATAATTTTTTTGAAGCAGATGCAACATAAAACCCTCTTTATTTTCATCTGGTAAGGTACATAATGGCGAAACCACTTGAAACAAAAATTGTTTCTCTTGTTCCCAAACATCCACCATGATATCAAATTTGCCTTTTTTTAAATTCCATTGCCCTGGCAAATCTCCTTTTGTTTCATCGGCATTTAATCCTAAATCAATAATGGCATCATCAACCAATTTGTAATATGTATTTATCATCAGTTATTATTGTGCTAACTCGTTAAGTTTTTCTGCAAAAAAAACAGTACGTTGATTTGTATAAAATTTATTTTTGAATTGTCCTACCCATTGAATTCCCTTAATGGCATTCGTTAAAAACACTTCATCCCCATCTGTTAATGTATGCACTGTAAGAGATTGCTCAAATGCTAAAATTTTATTTTGTGCTGCAATGGCTAATACTTGTTTTCTCATAACACCGTCAATACATCCATCGGTTATAGGTGATGTATAAAGTGTACCATTTTTAATTACAAAAACATTAGAGTTTATAGATTCAATAATATGCCCATTTTCATTTACTAATAAGCAATCATCTAATCTTAAGGATGTTTTAGTAATACCAGCCATTACATACATTAAAGCACTGCCTGTTTTTAAATTGGATATTTTATTAATTTGTTTTTTTATTTCAGCATAAATATCAACCCATAAACCTTTTTGATTTAATGCATACCCTGATGCTTCAAGAGCTTCACTTTCTATTAAAAAAGAAATGTCGTTGGTTTCCGGAGTATAATATCCACCTTCGTTTCTAAAAACAGTTAATCTTACTCGGCCTTCATTTTTAATATTATTTTTTTCAATTAAATGAAGTATAAGTTGTTCAACATTTGCAAGAGTAAATTCAGTTGGAACATTCATTCTTAAAGAAGTCATACTTAACTTTAATCGTTTTACATGATCTGCTAAAAACATAATTTTACCATTAGTAAAACGGATACTTTCAAATAAAGAATCTCCATATCTAAACGCTCTATTAGTAAAACTAATAGCCGGTTCGTATAAACTAATTAGGTGTCCGTTGTATATGCAATATGAGTCTGACATTGATATTTAAAAGTATAAAAATAATATATTTATAATACTTTCTGTTGAAAATTGTTGAAAACAATAATTATAGAGATTTTAGTAGTTGGATTGTGTAGTAATTTTATTTTTTATAATTATTAACCATTTTCAATAAACTATTTGCCCATTTTTCTGGCGAAATAGTTTTTGAAAGTTTATTTGAGTGTGAACTCATTTCTATTAATTGAGAATTGGAAGTGTTAATTATGTTTTTTAAGGCATATTTAATACTCGAAATGCTTTCTGCTTCAAATTCAAATCCATTTTCTCCTACCTTTAAAAATTGTTCTTTGGCACCAACCTTATTACTTAATAATAATGGGAAACCTGAAGCTGCAAATTCATGAACTACTACTCCCCAAGGCTCATATTGACTAGGTAATACAAACACTCCCGTTTGTAATGTGATAGGTGATAAATCTTTAGGTTGTACAAAGCCAAAATGTTTAATTTTTGGATGTTCAATTGGCTCAATGTTTCCAATGCCAAGGCACCATAATTCCCATTCATTTGGTTGTTCCGTTTGCAGTTCAATAAAGGCCTGCCATAATTCTTTTATCCCTTTAAATTCGTAATATCTGCCCACATATAAAAAACGTTTGGGGAAGTGTGCTTTCTTTTCAGCTTTCTGAGATTGGTAAATTGCTTCGAAACGCGTTAAATCGCAACTGTAAAAACCAGTTTCAATTTTGTTCTCTTTAAAACCTAAATTTAAAACATATTGTTTTTGAACTTTTCCAGGCACCCACGCATGAGAAAATGTTTTTAGTAATGTAAACTTACTGATAATCATTGCAAGACGCTGTTTTAAGTCGCCACGCCAATGAGTATCACACGACATAATCGTTGGAATTTTTCTGAAATAAGTTTTCGTAATCTTTAAATAATCTTTATCAATCCAGCCGCTACAAATTATCACATCCGGATTTATAGAAGTTACTAATTCATGAAGCTGAGTGTAACTATAATCTGCTTTGGAATATATTTTTAATGTTTTATTTTCTTGAAATTGAAAAGGCGCTTCTTTATTAACTGACCATCTTACAATATGAACTTCTCCGTTTAAAGATAATTGGTTACAACAGGCCAAAAAATAGTCTGCTATTTCGGTATATAAAAAAAGGAAAGTCATTGGTTTACTAAAGTACTAAATAAAAAAATCCATCAACCAAAAGGAAGATGGATTTTTAAAATATAATTTATCTAGATTATGCTTTTTTAGCGTAACGAGTTTTAAATTTATCAATACGACCTGCAGTATCAACTAACATTTGTTTTCCTGTATAGAAAGGATGAGAAGTCATAGAAATATCTAATTTAATTAATGGATATTCATTTCCGTCTTCATGAGTAATTGTATCTTTAGTATCTGCACAAGATTTAGTTAAAAAAGTGTAGCCATTAGACATATCTTTAAATACAACTAATCTGTAATTTTCTGGGTGAATTTCTGCTTTCATATTATATTCAATTATTTATTTCAAAAAAATTTGGAGTGCAAATATACTAATAATCTTCAATCTGCAAGGATTTTTTTACAAAATTAAAATATATTTCATGCTTTATCGTTATTAAAAGTATAAATTTACAGCATGAATCGTTTTAGTACTTTTTTAATTATAACTATTTGTTTATCAATTAGTTTTATATCTTGCAAAAAAGATAAATTACTTACAGACTCTTCTGCAACCATCGCTTTCTCTCAAGATTCTATTCTATTTGATACTGTATTTACAACTATTGGCTCGACTACCAGAAATATTAGAGTTATAAATAATAATAATCAAAAAATTAATATTTCATCAATTCGTTTGGAGAAAGGCGCATCATCAAGTTTTTTTTTAAATGTGGATGGAGTGCCTGGAAAAGAAGTAACAGATATTGAAATTTTAGCTAATGATAGTATTTACATTTTTGTACAAGTTAATGTTAATCCAACAAATATTGCGCTCAGTCCGTTAATTATTCAAGATAAAATTTTATTTGATGTTAATGGTAACCAACTCAGTGTTGCGCTTGAGGCTTGGGGGCAAAATGCACATTATCATTTACCTACTAAAGCCATTCAATATAAAAATGGATTTTTACCTTATTCCACTGTTTCAAGTGTTACAACAGCAGTAACTGTTAATTGGGGAGGAGGTGCTTTAGGTCAACCCGACGATAACCGACCGCATGTAATATATGGTTGGTTGGTTGTAGATTCATTACAAAAATTGATTATAAATCCTGGTATTCAAGTTTACTTTCATCAAAATGCGGGCTTATGGGTTTATAGATATGGTACTATACAAGTAAATGGTTCACTTAATAATGAAGTTGTTTTTCAAGGAGACCGTCGTGAAGCTGATTATGCTGATTTGCCAGGGCAATGGGATCGCATTTGGATAAATGAAGGAAATACCGACAATTATATTAATTATGCCATTATAAAAAATAGTTTTATTGGAATTCAAGCAAGTATTTTATCAAGTTTCAATCAACCTCGAAAATTAAAACTAACTAATACTATTATTAAAAACTGCTCTAAATGGGGTTTATACTCTCAGTATTTTGACATTTGGGGAGCAAATAATGTGATTGCAAATTGTAAAGAGTATTGCGCAGCATTAACTTGGGGTGGAAATTATACATTTTTGCAAACCACTTTCGCTAATTATTTTTCACAAGATGGCGGCAGAGGTGGACAACCTTGCGTACATATTGATAATTTTGATGGCTCTCAAACATTCCCAATGGATAGCCTTTATTTTGCGAACTGCATTATTGAAGGAAGTCAGGGAAATGAATTTGAGCAAGAAATAAAAGCAAATTCAGGACAATTGTGTAAAATAAGTAATTCTTTATTACGAACTTCTGCCATAACCAATACGTTAATTACAACCTCATCCATTATTTATAATGGAAATCCTGCCTTTAATGATCCAGCAGCGTACAATTTTGGTATCAAAACTAGTTCATCTGCAAAAGGTATAGGAGATGCTTTAATTCCCGTAAATTCAATTATACTTTCAGATATTAAGGGAAATCCAAGAAGTTTTCCAATTGGACCAATAGATGCAGGAGCCTATAATAATCAGTAGTTATTGCAGTATTAATTAAAACAAAATCTTAATTTTACACCATGATTCAGCGTAAACAATCTATTTTTTTATTGATGGTTTTAATAGTAGCCTTTATACAGTTTTTTTTACCGTTTCAAGCATTTATCTCAGCCGAAAAAACTTGGTTTGTATGTTTACTGCCAGGTTGCAGTTCAGATGTTATTGGAACAACTATATATATACCGATGATTTTTAATTTATTAATTGTCATTTTAACGGTTGTAACCATTTTTT
>CANHPI010000222.1 GCA_947462425.1 Bacteroidota bacterium | reverse complement strand
TGGTAAAATGCCTAATTTAAATGAGGCTATTGGTTAAGGGTGTTTAACCGCAAAGAGGCAAAGTGTTCTCGCAAAGTGCACAGAGTAATACTTTATATATTTTTCTCAGGGTTCTTCGCGAAAAGACTCTGCGTTCTCTGCGGTTAAGCTTTAATACTGTTCTGATTCGTTTGGAAAATCTTTATTTTTCACATCCTTAATATATTGCTGAAAAGCACCTGTCATACTTTCATACAAACTCAAATACCTTCTTAAAAAGCGAGGACTAAATTCATGTGTCATGCCTAACATATCATGAGTGACTAAAACCTGACCATCCACTCCGCCACCAGCACCAATTCCTATAACAGGAATTGAAATACTATTTGAAACCTTAGCCGCTAATTTTGCCGGAATTTTTTCCACTACCAAAGCAAAACAACCTGATTCCTCTAATATCTTTGCGTCATTTATTAATCGTTGAGCTTCTTCTTCTTCTTTAGCTCTAACCGTATACGTTCCAAATTTGTATATAGATTGTGGGGTTAAACCTAAATGACCCATAACCGGAATACCTGCAGATAAAATACGTTCTATAGAATCTTTTATTTCTCTTCCGCCTTCCAATTTAACCGCGTGCGCTCCACTTTCCTTCATTATTTTTATGGCTGATGTCAAGGCTTCTTTTGAATTTCCTTGATACGAACCAAAAGGTAAATCTACAACCACTAAAGCTCTATCAATTGCTCTGATTACCGAAGATGCATGATAAATCATTTGATCTAAAGTAATTGGTAAGGTTGTTTCGTGTCCGGCCATTACATTACTTGCGCTGTCACCAACTAATATCACATCAATGCCAGCATGATCAATAATTTTTGCCATGGTATAATCATAGGCTGTAAGCATGGCTATTTTTTCGCCACGGCGTTTCATTTCATGCAATTGGTGTGTTGTAACTTTTTTTACTTCTTTATGAACCGACATAATTTAATGTTTAATTATCCAAATATATTCATTTTAACCACATAGAAACATAGGTTTTATGTAGTTAAGTAATGCCAAAAATTAACAGTTTAACATACTTATGAAGCCTCGCTTCACCTATCTTTACTATAAAATTCTTATTATTCTATCTTAACTATGTGCCTATGTGGTTAATATCATGTAAAATTACTTAATTAAATTTTTAATTCTCTTAAAAATAGTAAATTTGTAGCTATTCAAAATAATAAAATGAAAAAAATAATATCATATATATCACTTACTTTTATAGTAGCTTTCAGTTTCACTTCATGTAAAAATGACCTTGATGTATTAGCTCCAGGTAAAGAATCAGTTTCTGTTTACGGAATTTTAAACCCTAATGAAGCGGTTCAAAACATTAGAATTAATAAAGTTTACTTATCTGATGGAGATGCATTAATTGCTGGACAAGATAATAATACCATTAATTATGGACCAGGTGAATTAAAAGTAACATTGCAGCGTTTTATGGCAGGTTCAAGCACGCCAACATTAACAACTATTGGCAATGCAACTAAAAAAGAAATTGTATTAACGGAAACAGTTGTTACTACTGCTGGTGGTAATTTTAGCACTCAACAACGCATATGGCAAACTACAGATAAATTATATTCAACAGGTGAATACAAATTAACCATTACCAATAATAATACAGGAGTCGTTTTTTCCTCTCAAAATGTAGTTGTTGATAGTGTAAAATCATATGGCGTTTTGCCTTTTGTTTATCATCCAACTATATACCCAATGCATGGTTACTATAATTTTTTAGCGTATCCAGCTCAGGCCAATAATCTCATCAAATATGTTGTTTTAACTTCATATCCAAAAATTAAATTTAAATCTGTTGTTAATGCTAAATTATATAACGTCATAATGCGTTTTCATTATATTGATAATACGCCTTCTGGAAGTATTCCTCAGTATGTAGATTATAATTTCATCACTCAAAAATCTCTAACCTTAGTTGGTGGAGAAGAAATGGAAGTTTCGTTTTTAGTAAATGATTTTTATACAAATCTTGGTTCTGAAATGTCAAAAAAGTCTTCTGCAAACGTAACCAGTAGAACGTCATCCTACATGGAATATATTATTACCGCAGGAGCTGAATCACTAGATATATTTTTACAAGTAAATCAACCTTCAAATACTATTGCTCAAGATAAGCCATCATATACTAATATTACCGGTGGGGTAGGTATATTTTCCTCAACTTCTCGTTCAATAATATCCCATGATTTGGATAATGAATTTATTGATGCTATTGCTTGCAATCCGAATACTGTACAATATTTATTTCTTAAGAGTACTGGTATAACCTGCCCTTAAAATTCTGCCAAACTATCAATATTAACCGCCTATAAATGACAAATTTTAGGCGGTTTTTTTATGATTGTGTCAGCATGTCATAATTATGGGACCAATTACAATTGGCATAAACATTGCCAAATGTATTCCGTATTAATAAAAAAACAATTAAAAAAACATAGATCATGGGAAAAATTATAGGAATAGATTTAGGAACAACCAATAGCTGCGTTGCGGTTATGGAAGGAAATGAAGCTGTTGTTATTGCAAATAACGAAGGAAAAAGAACAACTCCATCTGTAGTAGCATTTGTTGAAGGTGGAGAGCGTAAAGTTGGTGATCCTGCAAAAAGACAAGCAATTACTAACCCAACAAAAACGATTTCTTCAATAAAACGTTTTATGGGAAGTTCATATGATGAAGCTCACAAAGAGATTTCACGTATGACATATAAAGTAGTTAAAGGAGATAACAACACACCTAGAGTTGTTATTGATGAGAGAAACTACTCTGCACAAGAGATTTCGGCTATCATTTTACAAAAAATGAAAAAAACAGCTGAAGATTTTTTAGGTACAGAAGTTACTGAAGCTGTTATTACAGTTCCAGCATATTTTAACGATGCACAGCGTCAGGCTACAAAAGAAGCGGGCGAAATTGCTGGTTTAAAAGTAAAACGTATTATAAACGAACCAACTGCTGCTGCCCTTGCTTATGGTATGGACAAAAAAGGCAAGGATATGAAAATTGTTGTTTTTGACTGTGGTGGTGGAACACATGATGTTTCAGTTTTAGAATTAGGAGATGGTGTATTTGAAGTGAAATCAACTGATGGTGATACACACTTAGGTGGTGATGATTTTGATCAATTAATTATCGATTGGTTAGCTGACGAATTTAATAAAGAAGAAGGAATTGATTTACGTAAAGACCCAATGGCTTTACAACGCTTAAAAGAAGCTGCTGAAAAGGCTAAAATTGAATTGTCAAGTACTACAACTTCTGAAATTAACTTGCCTTATATTATGCCAGTTAACGGCATTCCTAAACATTTAGTAAAATCATTAACACGTGCTAAGTTTGAGCAAATGGCAGATAGTTTAATCAAAAGAACTATTGACCCTTGTAAATCAGCCTTGAAAAATGCAGGTTTATCAACTTCTGATATTGATGAAATTATTTTAGTTGGTGGTTCAACTCGTATTCCTGCAATACAATCAGCTGTTGAGAAATTCTTCGGTAAAGCACCAAGTAAAGGAGTTAACCCTGATGAAGTTGTAGCTTTAGGTGCTGCAATTCAAGGTGGTGTATTAACAGGAGAAGTAAAAGATGTATTATTATTAGATGTAACTCCTTTATCATTAGGTATTGAAACTTATGGTGGAGTATTCACTAAATTAATTGAATCTAACACAACAATTCCGTCTAAAAAAACAGAAACTTTCTCTACGGCTAGTGATAGCCAGCCAAGTGTACAATTACATGTTTTACAAGGTGAGCGCCCAATGGCAAAAGACAACCGCACCATTGGTCAATTTAACTTAGATGGTATTATGCCAGCTCCACGCGGCGTGCCTCAAATTGAAGTAACCTTTGATATTGATGCAAATGGTATATTATCTGTTTCTGCTAAAGATAAAGCAACTGGTAAAGCTCAAAACATTCGTATCGAAGCTTCTTCTGGATTAAGCAAAGAAGAAATTGAGAAAATGAAACATGAAGCTGAAGTAAATGCTGATGCTGATAAAAAAGCAAAAGATGAAGCTGATAAAATTAATGGTGCTGACGGATTAATTTTCCAATCTGAAAAACAATTAAAAGAATTTGGCGATAAAATTCCTGCAGAAAAAAAAGCTGCCATTGAAAGTTCATTAACAGAGTTAAAAGCTGCTCATGATTCAAGAGACATTGCAGGTATTGATTCAGCAATGACTTCATTAAATGCTGCATGGGAAGCTGCTTCAACTGAAATGCATGCGGCAATGAATGATCAAGGAGCTGCAAATGCAGGTGGTGCACAAGCAAATGCGAACCCTGAAGGTAACAAATCTGAAAGTGTAACTGATGTTGATTACGAAGAAGTAAAATAATTTTACACTTATAATTAATTTTTAAAATCCTCTTAAGAAATCTCTTAAGAGGATTTTAATTTTACAAAAATGCGATAGAGAAATTAGTAAACGACAAATATTATAATTTTGGTTGGAGGTGGATTAAATTCAGAGAATTCTAGAATTTTTAAAGCAAAAAATTATTATAGATTTAATTTTTTAACTTTAAATCAATTAGTAAACAGCAAATTTCATTGATTAGTTAAGAAAAACGGTTTTTATCAAAAACAAAAAGTATAATTGTGTTTTAAATTTAAGTGCAATAATCCAATAAGAAGTGCATTTAAGCTATCTATACAAATAAAATAAAATAAAATTTAATATTTTTCAACAATTTTTTTGTTGATGAAAAAAATAATTATATCTTTGCCGTCCTCAAAAACATGAGGTTACTAAATTAACAGTAAAAACAAGCAACACAATAAGGTTAACATGCCAACTATACAGCAACTAGTAAGAAAAGGACGCTTTAAAGCTCCTAACAAAAGTAAATCGGCCGCTTTGGATTCATGTCCACAACGCCGTGGTGTTTGTACACGTGTGTACACAACAACCCCTAAAAAACCTAACTCAGCTATGCGTAAGGTAGCGAAGGTGCGTTTAACGAATAAGCAAGAGATTATTGCTTAT
>CANHPI010000221.1 GCA_947462425.1 Bacteroidota bacterium | reverse complement strand
GTTGGGTTAGGATAAATTTTGATGTTGGAGTTTTTGATATCATTGATACCTGTTGGCCCTACGTTTAATTGAAGTTTAGCTGTATCTGTGCAACTATTTATACTTGTTATAATACATCTTAAAACACCTGCTCCATTATTTAACCATTGAATATTAATTGCGTTTGTACCTTGTCCTGATATTATCGCACCATTTTCAATCTGCCATTCATATGTGTGGTTTAATTGCTGATTAATATTATACAAATATTGCGTGTTAGTCTGAATATTAGTATTTGGGCCAGCAATATTACCAGTCTGTGGACTTTTAATGACAATTACTTGCGTTTTAGTAGAATCTACACATCCGTTATTTGTGAAAGTTTTTAGTTTAACATTATAGTTTCCGATACTATTGTATTTCTTAATTGGATTAGTAGAAGTAGATGTGGTCCCATCTCCAAAGTCCCAAGCTCTCGTAGCTATGACCCCACCTAATAATTGGGTGCTATCATAAAACGAGAATATATTTGTATTAATACATTGGATAGAATCCATCACTTTTATTATGGTCTTTTGAGATGAATAAACATTAACGATTATACTTGTAGTGTCAGAACATAATTTATTAGTAGTCACAAAAAGTTTTACAATATAACTCCCACTTTTATTAAATGTTTTTACAGGAGTTTTTAGAGTAGAAGTGGTGCCGTCTCCAAAATCCCACAAGCGGCTTGCAATTGTTCCATTTAATACAGTAGATGAATCTACAAAATTAAATGAGTTTTGATTTAAACATTGATTTAAAGAATTTACACGTAATTTGATATTAGGTAATTGATTGAATTTTAATTCAAAAACATTTGATGTATCACTTGATGTGCCATATAAAACAATTCTTCTAATCCATAATTTAGGGTTTGAAATTAATATACTATTACAAGTGTAGTTAGATTGGTTATTAACCCCAGGTGCGCTTATAAAATTAGAGGTTGAATCTGTCAATGAATAAATCCACTTATATGTTGGCTGATACGTGCTTGAAACCTTATTTCCATTTATATTTACAGAAATTTCATTCTTACAAATCTCTTTACTGTTCTCTATTCTATTAGAGAGCTTATTAAAATTAATTTCATTACAATTTATTACTAAGCCTGTTGTTGAATCCAATACAAACGCTACAATATGCATCTTATTAGGATTTGAGATTAAAAAATCTCCAGGAAGAAACGAATTGTAATTATACTCATAAATAGAATCGGTAACTAGTTGATTAGGTAAACTCCAAAAACCATTATTCCAAGTTCCTAGAATACCTTTCAAGTAATTATTATATTCTCTTGTGCCTAACACAACAGGATTTGGCAATGTTTCAAATCCACCCATTACACCTTGAACACCATTTGAATAAGCATTTGACTGTGGGCCTAATAATATACTATCCTCAGTAAATAATAGACCGATTTTGTATCTCCCAAAGGTTTGAGTTGCAGACTTTACTTTTATTTTTAAATTTAATAGTGATGGGTTACTTAATTGTGGCGTTGAATAAATATTTATTTCAATTGGTGTTTTTGACTTTTTATTGTTTTCAAAAACTGAATTAAAATCATTTGGGTCAAGAGCTGTTAGACTTCTATCAATATGTCCTTCAGGAAAACCTCCACTTAAAAACAAATCATTATAATAAAAGGAGTTTTCATAAATAGCAACTGCAGAAACTTGAGATAAATTATTTAATTTTAATTGATGCAGCCTGGCTTCACTCCTTGGGGACCATTGGTTCCATAGTTCTCTAGATGACTCTGCTAACACCCTTTTTGTAGGTAAAAAAGTTAATGAGCTCAATTTAGTTTTTAATGTATCATTTAAATAATTATTATCATTTAGCAATTCTGTCCAAACTGAAACTTCATAGATTGTTTTAATATTTGGATAAATAAAAATTCTTTTATGGTTTAATTGTTTAATAGAATTAGTAGGAATTGAAATATTTTTAACAGTATCGGTATAAATACTATTATTTACTTTATACTTAATTAGTACGTTTTTTATTGTATCACTTCCAATGTTTTTTAATGTATATTTTAAAGTGTCAGTAGATGAAATAAGCCCCGATTTACTGATATTGATTCCTATCAAAGATGCATCTTTCACTGGTCTAATCCCTTGTATAAATTCATAATACGCGTTATCGTCATATGTATCTTTTATACTACCATTGTTTACCACCGAGGGTGTATTAGGTGCACCTGTAATTTGGTAGGCCGTAGAACTATTGATTTGAACGCCTAGTGTTAATGTTAATGGAGTCAAATAAGTTCTTTGGTCCACAATGTAAATTTTATTTGTAGTTTCTTCTAATACAATACCCCAATAAGTCCAGTTTGTCCCTGATGAGCCAGGAGCAGAATAAGAAGCAAATTGAATCCAATGTTGACGATTTGGCGCAATGCCAAATGTCTTGTATCTAATCACATCATTAGCTCCTGATGCCTCTAAACCCCAGACCAATATGGAATTATTCGGAATGGATGTACTAGGTATAGCTGTATTGTTTGATGCTGGAATCAAACTTGCAGATGTTGTAAAAGTAAGCACTCCAGAAGTTGCTACTTTGTATGAAGAAACAGATGTTCCATTAAACAAAAATGAAAAATTTGTTGGCAGATTAACTATCGTAGACCATGCTGGATTTGAATTTGTAGTTGCAATTGTTGTCCAACCAGTTGCTGTAATTTGTTCAATGTCCTTATTTAAACCTGAAGGATTTTCACCCGCTGTTAAATTTGGCACATAAAAATATTGAGAATATGTACTGTGACTTAATGAAAATATTAGAAATGCCGTTATTAAAACTTTTTTTATCATTTTTTTCTTTATAAAATTTGAAACATTTAATGGTAGATTTTTGTCAAATTGGTGTTTAGTCAATTAGCAATTTTAATGTCTTTATGCCTAACATACAATTCCACATCTGCCACCTACCTCCAAATATAACTAAGTCCCCCGACAAAAACCCAATCCTATGCAAGGTTTACTGCAATACCCAAAAAAAGTACTTGAATTGAGTTTTTACTGCTCATTCAAATCCTTTAATTTATTTAATAAAGATAATGTTAAAATAACCCCTGGTTTATTGAATGAATTTGATTTTCTTCAAATTGGGCAAGATAGTTTCTGGTACAGGTTATACTTGAATGACCCAACATTTCTGCAATCTCCTCTATAGACCTTCCATTCTTTTTTAAGGTAGTTGCATATGCGTCTCTTGATGTTTCAGATAAAAGTTCAATAGACAAATTCAGTCTTTTACCTATTTCTTTCAAATTGGCATTCATCATTTTTGCCACTCTACGTTTTTTTTCTAGTATTTGATATTCACTCATTTGTTCCTTAAGAAACCCCAATACATATGGACTATTCTTATTACCAACTTTTTCAATTAACACTTTAAGATTATCCACAAGTGGTATTCGTATAAAAACAGGACGAGAAGAGTTAGTGTTTTTTGTCTTTTGTCTTTGAATAACAAAGCAGTTCCCCACAATACTATCCCAACGTAAACGAATAAGGTCATTTAGATTTACACCATTGCAATAATACTGCATTAGCCATAAATCTCTTGCCTTCATTTCTTCAGATGATTTGAACTGGTCTAATTTAATTATTGTTTTTATTTCGTTTTCAGTGAACGTCTGTTTTGGTTTAACGATATTTTTAATTGAAAACTTCCCTTTCCCGAATGGATATTTATAACCAATAGGTAGTCCTTCATCATCCTTAACCTTATTAATTACAGCACGCAGGCTCCTTAAATGTATCCCTACAGATGAATTTGATTTTGTAATATGGGCATTATTATACCATATTTCAAAGTCCTCTAAAAACTGAATGGTTACATCCTCTAATTTGGCATCAGACTTAAATCTCAAAATACAATTAAGAGTGGTATTATACATCTCCAATGTTTTCAGTGCTAATTTTGCACGTCTAGCATTTTTGTAATTCTCAAAAAGAATTGCAAGTGAGGTGGTTACTATTTCCTTTTTTTCAGGTTTTGCAAATAGTAATTTCTTGAATTCGTTTAGGTCAAACTCATTCATATTTTTATGAATATCTATTGCCTTATTGACAAATACTTCAAAACTTCTTCTATACTCAAGTCTTTTGCCTGTGGGAGTTTTTTCAAATATCTCTTTATACTCTTTCTCTGAAAGATTTGCATTGAGATTAATGAAATATACTTTGCAATTAGCATATACATAAAGACGGAGAGGGAAGGTCTTATCTTTATTCTGGGTTCTTTTATCTAATGTGAGTTTTATAGTTGCCATTGTACTGGTTATTTTATTGGTTAATGTGAGGTTAATGTGAGGCTAATATGAGCGCATTTATTTAACAGATGAAATCAATTCATTTATTTCTGATAAAATTTAAGCGCATTCAGAAAATGGACTAATTAGGTCAAACCTATCAATGCTTTCTGTACCCATTGTACTAATACCTCTTTCTACAAAATCCATCAACTCATTTACTTTAAACAAAACTTTACCCCCACATTTATAATGTGGTATAGTTTTTTGCATTGTCATTTTATACAATTTACTTGTTGACATTCTTAACATTTCACTTGCTTCTTTTGATGTTAGATAAACGTGATTCATAACTCAATTTATTTTTTATAATTAAACTGAGCAGTGTTACGTCCTGCTTTTAACGGGTTTTTTAAAGCGCTTTGTCTCGCTATATTTTTTATAAACAGGGGATTGATATGTCTTCAATCCCCTGCAATTAAAATTGATTACGCGGCTATCAGATTTGAACCATCGTTGTTCAAGTACTCCGCTAGGCGGACTTCTGAAGCCATAATGAATTCAGGTTTAATTTCATAACCGATGTATTTTCTACCCGTCATTGCCGCCGCTTCACCTGTTGTTGCAGTACCAGAGTAGATGTCTAAAACCGTATCACCAGGTTGAGTAGTAGTTAATAATAAAATTAAAGGAACAGAAATTGGAAATGCAGCTCCGTGAGTTAAATGAAAACCTTGTTCAATACATTTCTTTCTCAAATTATCCATATTGTTTGAGT
>CANHPI010000220.1 GCA_947462425.1 Bacteroidota bacterium | reverse complement strand
AGTAAGCGTAAGTTGAAGCGCCACTCGGAGTCATTGTAAATGAATTTCCAACACAAATTGTTCCATTGCTAACAGTTAAAGTTGGTAAGGCATTTACAGTTAAACTAACGGTTTGTGTATTAACACAACCATTACCATCTGTTCCACTTACCGTATATGTTCCTGCTGAAGTGGTTGTATTAGTCGATGTACTTGGTCCACTTGTCCATGTGTAGGTTGATGCACCACCTGCTGTTAAGGTTGATGTACCTGCTCCACAAATAGTTGTTGGATTAGCTGCTGCTGTTACTACTGGCAAGGCATTTACTGAAACCGTAAACACACTGGTATTACCAACGCATCCCGCTGTTGAAGTTGCAACAACAGAATATGTTGAAGTAACAGTTGGTGTAACTGAAATAGTTGACGTAGTTGCTCCCGTTGACCAAGCATAAGAACTTGGCTCACTACCTGTATTTGAAAGTAAATAACGTATGATTACAATACCTGAACCGCCATTACCGCCATTTGAATTACCTCCAGATGTGGTTGAAGCTCCACCGCCGCCACCGCCAGTATTAGCTGCACCGTTACCACCAGGATTGTTTAAATTTGGAACGCCCCCATTTCCACCACCACCAATGCCACCAAGCGCTTGTAAGGCTGATGCTGGCTGGTGATCTCCACCACCGCCGCCACCAGCGTAATAGTTTGCACTACCACTAATGTTGCTTAATAAACCTGGGCCTCCATTACCAGACTGTGTATTTGTACCAGAAACGCCAACACCACCAGCGCCGCCACCGCCGCCATGATTATAGTTAGTTGCACTTCCTGCACCTCCATTATTACCTTGTCCAATTACTCCAGTGCCTGGTGTTCTACCTTGAGGCGCACCTCCACCACTTCCTCCATTTCCAGGAGTTGGTCCATCATTGGAACCGCCGCCACCACCGCCTATAGCAGTAAACGAAAGTGCAGAACTATTCAATCCATCGCGGCCATCAGGTAATGCGGCTGAACCACCTGCACCACCTGCACCAATAACAATTGGAAATGATGCCGCCGTTGCGCTCAAACTACCTGTTAGTAAACCGCCACCGCCGCCACCAGCGCCGTGACGATAACCGCCACCGCCGCCGCCAGCTACAATTAAATATTCTACAGGTAAATTACCAGTTACACTAAATGTACCATTAGACGTAAATGTATGAATAGCATAGCCTGCCGAATAGGTTACAACGCCACCTATGGCCGAACCTAAAAATTGAGTAGACAATGTTGCTGAGTTCCCAATACAAATAGTATTTGTGCCTGTAATTAATGTATTTGGTTTTTTATTTACTTCTACAGATAAAGTTGTAGAGCTTACACATCCTGCTGTATTTGAACCTACCACTGTATAATTTGTTGTAATAAGAGGGCTTACAATATCTGAACCACCAGAGTACGTATAACTAGCTGCGCCGCTTGGAGAAATTGTAAAAGAATCTCCTGAACAAATTGATCCGCTATTAACCGTTAAAGTTGGTGAAGCATTTGCTAATAAACTAACGGTTTGTGTATTAACACAACCATTACCATTTGTTCCTAATACCGTATAGGTTCCTGCTGTGTTTACTGTATTGGTTGATGTGCTTGGACCACTTGTCCATGAATATGTTGAGGCGCCGCTAGCCGTTAAGGTAGATGGGCTTCCTGTACAAATAACTATTGGGTTGGCTACTGCTGTAATACTTGGCAATGCATTTACAGTCACGTTAACTGTTTGAGTTGTCTGACAATTAACGGCGTCTGAAATTTGCACCGAATATGTTGTAGTAACTGAAGGCGAAACAGCGATGCTTGCAGTAGTTGCTGATGTAGACCATACATAGGTGTTTGTATTGATTGGTGCAGTAGAAGGAATTAAAAAACCAATGCCGTTAATTATCGTTCCATTGTTTGAAGCACTAGTTGCATCTGCTGTTGTAGACCCTGATGATTCATTAAATTGATAATAAGCTACTAAACTTGCAGAAGAAACAGGAACGGTTTTATACATATTTGCAAGTATTTCGGCATCAGTTCTTGCCACTTTCCAAATACGGATTTCATCCATAGACCCATTAAAATAGGCATTAGTACCTAGATTTGTTGAACCAGTGTGTCCAAAATAATAGGCTTCGGCACCACTTTTATTTCTTACACCAATAGTGGAAGAAGAAGAAGGAACTCCATTTAAAACACCATCTAACTTTGTGCCAGCTGTACTGTATCTTAAAGCTACGTGATTCCAGGTATTTAATGTAACTGTTCCCAAAGAAACGGCCGTTAATGGCCAAACTCTAACTTTAACTTCGCCTGTGATAGAAACTTCTATTTGAGTATCTTGCCACCCAGCAGATAAGCCAATTTCGTTCATAATTACACCAGCTGCCGTTGGTTTAAACCATAATTCAACAGTAACATCATTCGTTGGCATCTGACCTGAAATGATATTAGGTGTTCTTAAATGGGTACTTGTTCCATTAAACAATAAACCATTAGTAGCACCAGAAGTTGCTGAAATAGTGGCTGTTGAACCCGCGCAAATAGCTGTTGGAGTCGATACAATAGATACTGCATCAATAGGTGAACAGGTTTTTGCTAAAGTAAAATAAAAATTACTCGATACTTGAGAAGCTGTTAAATTAAAGGCATAATATATGACTGAATTAACCGTTGTAGTGGAAGTTGGCGAAACAATGATATTACTGCCATCATTAGGAAATGAAGAATTTAATTTATTAATGATAACTTTAGAAACAGAGGAGGCTGCGCCAAATAAGGTTGCTGGCACTAACAACTGAACTGCTTGATTAAAACTGTTGGTATTTTGTGCAAACCAAACTCTGTTTATTTTGTAATTAATGGTAGGGTCTGCGCTTTCAACAAACATGGCTCCGTTTGTTAAGTTATTATCCCCCCAAGCCATAAATTGTTTGTCGGTTGCAAAGGTATTGGTGTTGACGGCATTACTTGCAACAACAGTTCCTAAACCAAAAATAACCTGATTACCTGTATTTTGACTTTGACTTTGTTTTTGTTCTAAGCCAGAAATGGCATCTTTACCAATACCTGCAATATTATTACTGTAGCTTGCCGCCGTTGTTGTGTTCCAAAAAACGGTACTATTATCACTTGCTACATAATTAAACGGTAAAGTAATGCCATATTTTAAACCTAAATAACTTTCAATACGTTGTATGTTTGTAGCTGTAGTCGATAAATCACTAGGATAAACAATTATTTCGGCAATTTGAGACGCGGAAAACCCATTTGTTCCTTGTGCTCCAACCCAAAAAGGGCTATTTCCTGCAGTACCAACGGATGATCCTAAAGTTGTAGAACTAACGTTGCCGTTAACATTTATACTTGCAGATGTATTTGCATTCCCTATCACACTTTGTAATTTGACATCATTTGCAGTTACCGGAATACTTCCAATAGATCTATTAGTAATTATTCCAGAATTTTTATTCATTCCAATATTCCAAATACCGCCAGATCCATTTGATTGATTATATAGAATTCCATTTGTAGTGTTTGGAGAACGGTAAACAACAAAATTTGATGAAGTGAAATTAGGATTAACACCACCTATTACTAATGATTGGCTTATTGTTGCTGTATTTATAACATCATCCGTTCCGTCAAAAGCAATGCTTGGATTAAAGTTAATCATCGAAGCACCTGTGTTATTTATAACAGGTTGCTTAGTAGTTGTAGCTTGTGTTAAATTAATGGCATTATGGGTTTGATCTTTCCATAATGAAACACCAGTAGCAACCGTCACATCGGCATTGGCTTTATACCATATTTCCCCATTAATACCGCCAGGCATATCTGCCGCCTGAACCCATAAATTAAATGAAGTACCTGATGGTGGAATGGTAAAATAGTCGGGTGAAGAACGGTAGCCTCCATTTGGTTGCCAATGCAACAATCCACCATTACAAGCACCATGTATTATTTGGGCATGTAATCCAAGAGGTCCAGTTGAGTTACAGCCAATTAAACCATTCAAATTACCTGCACCCGTTCCAACCCAGGTACCTGCGCCTAATAAAGCGTTGTCTGCAATCACTGAATTAAGCGTTTGGTTATTTTTTACTCGGCTAACTATGGTTGTGTTAGTGGTTACAGCATTGGTTGTACCATTACTTGTTGAAATTTTTACTTTTTTAATTTCGTTTAACGAACTTAACACAGAAGGTGTTAAAATAGCACGCGTAGCTGTTGTAAGGCTATTAACCTGGGGTAGATTACCTGCAGGATCGCCTACAAAATCAATAGCAACTAAAAGCCAACCATCAGCAGCTACATGCGTATTGAACGTAGTGCCACCTAAATTAAAATAGTAGGTTCCAGGCGTAGTTACAGTTCTAGCTTGATAAAGCGAAGTAAATGGCGAGCCAACTGTTCCTGTTTGGGACATTACAACTTTTGAAAAAATCAAAAGGCTAAAAAACAATGCTTTTATTCTCATAATCGTTTAAATAAATAAGTTCAATTTTGTATCATTTTGGTATGACAGCGCAAAATTAACGACTTATAAAATGAAAAGGATTAGGCGTTTAATAAGTGAGTCCTTTGATTTAATAAGTGAGTAATATTTATTTAATATTCGTAAAATAATAGATAAATGGCACTTAAATTCAGCAATTCTACAAAATTAAATTAGATTTTAATTATAGGATTAGATGCATTTTTATAACGACTAATTTATATATTTTAAAGATTAGCATAATATACAGTACAGATTTAAGAAGAACGAAATTGAAAATTGTTAAAATTTACACTAACTAAAATCAACCCCTGTTTCCATGTTTCAATAACTTATTCAAGTTAGAAATTTTACGCTGCGAAACAGGAATTTTTTCTCCACTTACTAAGGTTATTTCTCCACTTCTACTTTTTTCAACTTTTGCAATGAATTTTAAATTAACAATGAATGAATGATGGCATCTAAAAAAAATAGTTCCTAATGCGGTTTCATATTCTCCTAAATTTTTGGTTGAAGTAATCTTTCCATTTTTAGTAAAAAGGATGGTATAAACACCATCTGCTTGCAAATACAATATTT
>CANHPI010000219.1 GCA_947462425.1 Bacteroidota bacterium | reverse complement strand
TTTCATCAGCAGTTAACACAGGACTATATTCAGGATAAATACTATTTATACTGTCTCCTAAACTTTCTATTTTAGCATTAATTGGTATAGCAACCAACTCTTTTGCAAATTCAGTGCATGATTTATAAAAAACAACTTCCTCTTTTACTTCTTTATTCTTAGCATATTTTGTTTCAAAAAAATTATATTGAGTCATTGCTTCGTCAAACTTATAATTAATATGAAGGGCTTTCCCATAATAGAGATAAGCTAAAGGAGAAGCGGATTTTTCGTTTGGATTATCATTTTGGTAATTTTTGGAAACATCTTTAATTGACCTTGCCAAATAATTTTCAGCTAAACTTTTGTTTGTTGAGGTGTTTAAATAGCAAAAACCAATCTGAAAATTAACATTTGCCGAAGTTGAGTCTAATTTATAAGCTTCTAAGAAATTTTTTAAAGCCATATCATAATTTTCTTCGGCAACCAAAAAAATCCCCTCTCTGATATAATCTGAATATTTACCTTCAGGTAACTGCGCTTTAATAGCAGAAGCAAACAAAAGAACAGCAACAATAAATAAATAATATTTCTTCATTTTGTTTTTAAAAGGAAAACAAAAGTACCTAATAATTAGACAGGAACAATGATTTTAACGATAAATTTGTCCTGTAATAGACAGAACACTAAATTAATTGGCTTTATTTATGAATTTCGGGTAACGTCCCATTGCTCCATATAATCAGCAACTTTTCGTAAAAAACTTCCGCCTAAAGATCCATCTACAACTCTATGATCGTATGATAACGACAAGAACATAAAATGTCTTATTGCAATTACATCACCTTGAGGAGTTTCAATAACTGCCGGTTTCTTTTTAATACTACCAACTGCTAAGATTGCTACTTGAGGTTGCAAAATAATTGGCGTTCCCATTACATTTCCAAATCCTCCAACATTTGTTAAAGTAAATGTACCTCCTTGTATTTCATCAGGCGCTAATTTATTAGCTCGTGCTCTTGTTGCTAAATCATTTACATTTTTAGTAATTCCTACCAAATTTTTTTGATCTGCATTTTTTATAACCGGAACAATTAAGTTACCACTTGGCAATGCCGCAGCCATGCCAATATTAATATTTTTACGCTTAATGATTTTTGTTCCAGTTTGATCAACAGAAACATTAATTAAAGGAAAATCCTTAATAGCTTTAGCTACACATTCTATAAATAATGGAGTAAATGTAATTTTCTCTCCTTCTCTTTTTTCAAAATCTTTTTTAACCCTATCTCTCCACTGAACCAAATTAGTTACATCAGCTTCAACAAAAGAAGTAACATGAGGTGAAACATGCTTGCTCATTACCATATTGTCAGCAATGATTTTACGCATACGATCCATTTCAATAATTTCGTCTCCGGCACCTACAGATACTGCCGGGCGTTGAACTAAAATAGTATTATCAGGAACACCAACAGATGATTTTGCTGCAACTGGCGAAGATGAAACTACTGGAGTTTGAGATACTGCATCAGCGGTAGTAGTAATTTGTTTATTTCTATTTGGTAAATAAGCTAAAATATCTGCTTTTGTAACTCTACCATCCTGACCTGTACCTTTTATTGAGTCTAATTCTGTTAAAGAAATTCCTTCTTCTTTAGCAATACTTTTTACTAAAGGAGAATAAAATTTATCTGAACCCGAAAAATCAACGTTTGCCGTTTGGATAGGTGCAACAGGTGTGGAAGTTGCAGTAGCAGTTTGAGCTGGAGCAGCAGTTTTGGGAGTTTCAACAACTGAAGCATTTGCATCAGACGAAATTATTGCAATAACAGCACCTACCTGAACAACATCATTTTCGTTAAATAATTTTTTAACTAATTTTCCCTCAAAAGGAGATGGGATTTCAGAGTCAACTTTATCAGTTGCAATTTCTAAAACAGTTTCATCAATTTTAATTGAATCACCTTCGTTTTTTGTCCATTTAATAATAGTTGCTTCCGCAACACTTTCACCCATTTTGGGCATTGTTAATTCAAATTCAGCCATTGTCTTTAAATAATGTAGAACACAAAAATAAAGGAATATCGCTAGTACACAAATTTTATTCGATAAGTATTTATAGCAAACACCTATGTAGGGATTTAATAAGCTACTAAATAAACTAGTTAATTAGCTACAACCTCAATAAAACCAACAGATTTTGATTTTTTGATAGTTAATGACTTAGAATAATTTAAGATATTCTGAATTAGATAGTCAGAAGGCTCAAAATCATCAACAAGTTTTGAAACTTGTTGCTTGTTTTTAGTAGTTTTTAATAATGTAGACACAAGAGTAAATGTTTGTTGCATAGGCAAATTATATGTTTTTGTTTAATATAAAACGAGCAAATAGAATATTTATTGTGCTATAACTATTCTTAAAAATTGCTTTATATTATTTGGGTTTTTACATACTCTAAAATAAAAAATAGCAAAAAAATCGGGAGTTTTTTTGTTACGTTTGAATTAATTTGTTTAAGTAGAAATTAGATAACTCGATAGAACAAACAGAACTTGATTATATTTGTAAAATGAAATTAGATATACTAGCCATAGGTGTTCACCCTGATGATGTTGAATTATCGGCAGCAGGGACTATTTTAAAGCACATTTCGCTTGGAAAAAGTGTTGGTATTTTAGATTTAACTAGAGGAGAATTAGGTACGCGTGGAAATGCGAATTTAAGAACTGAAGAAGCTACTAAAGCAGCTAAAATATTAGGGATTTGTGTAAGAGAACAATTAGATATGAAAGATGTTTTTTTTGAGAACAATGAAGCACATCAAAAACAGATTATTCAAATAATTCGTAAATACCAACCTGAAATTGTTTTGTGCAATGCTATTTCTGACAGGCATCCTGATCACGGACGAGCTGCTAAACTATCAGCAGATGCTTGTTTTTATAGTGGACTAATAAAAATAGAAACAACCCTTGATGGTGTTATTCAATCTGCCTGGCGACCAAAGGCAGTTTATCATTACATACAAGATAATTTTATTGAACCCAACTTTGTGGTAGATATTACCCCATTCATGGATAAAAAAATGGAATCGATTATGGCATATTCTTCACAATTTTTTGATCCAAATTCAAAAGAACCACATACCCCCATTTCTTCAAAAAACTTTATAGAATACATTAAAGCTAAAGCATCCATTTTTGGTAGGGCTATAAATTGTGATTATGCCGAAGGTTTTAAAGTAAATAGATATATTGGCGTTGAAAATTTATTTGATTTAACATAAATTTCCTACCCTATCTTACTCCATGAAGACCTTGTTTTGCCTTGAAATTGCAATTGATGAAATAATAATTGATTTTCGGGAGTAGATAAATTAGGATCTTCATTTAAAATTGCTTGTGCTGAGGATCGAGCCAACTGTAAAATTTGGCCATCCTGAGCTAAATCAGCTATCTTTAAATCCATCACTCCGCTTTGTTGCGTCCCATCTAAATCGCCTGGTCCACGTAGTTTTAAATCAACTTCACTAATTTCAAAACCATCATTAGTTCTTACCATAGTTTCCATCCTTAGTTTACTATCGGCTCCTAATTTATAGGAAGTCATTAATATACAGTAGGATTTATCTGCTCCACGCCCTACTCTTCCTCGTAACTGATGTAATTGAGATAAACCAAAACGCTCAGCACTTTCAATTACCATTACTGATGCATTAGGAATATTTACTCCTACTTCAATAACGGTAGTTGCTACCATAATTTGCGTTTCTTTTTTAATAAAACGCTGCATTTCAAATTCCTTTTCAGCAGGTTTTAATTTACCATGTACGATACTAATTTGATATTGAGGAACTGGAAAATCATTTAACAAAGCATCATATCCATTTTCTAAATTTTGGTAATCCATTTTTTCGCTTTCTTGAATTAATGGGTACACAATATAAACTTGACGGCCCAATGCGATTTCTTGCTTCATAAATCCAATTAATCGTAACCGCTGACTTTCCATAAAGTGCATCGTGGTGATTGGTTTACGACCAGGTGGTAATTCATCAATAACAGAAGTATCTAAATCGCCATATAAAGTCATTGCTAACGTTCTGGGAATTGGTGTTGCAGTCATTATTAATACATGAGGCGGCTGCGTATTTTTTTTGTGCATTTTACCTCGCTGTGCCACACCAAAGCGATGTTGCTCATCGATTACCACTAATCCTAAATTTTTAAAAACAACCACATCTTCAATCAAGGCATGAGTACCAATTAAAATATGAATAGCACCAGATGATAAATCAGCATGTAATTCTCTACGAGCTTTTGTTTTTGAAGAACCTGTTAAAAGTGCCACTTTCAAACCTAAAGGCTCAACTAATTCGCAAATGGTTGCGTAATGCTGTTTTGCTAAAATTTCGGTAGGTGCCATTAAACAGGATTGAAATCCGTTATCAACTGCCAATAACATACTTAACAATGCTACTAACGTTTTTCCACTACCAACATCACCTTGTATTAAACGGCTCATTTGTTTTCCTGATCCCATATCAACTCGTATTTCCTTAACTACGCGTTTTTGAGCATTGGTTAATTGAAATGGTAAATGATGGTTATAAAAATCATTAAATGCATCACCCACTTTTTCAAATACAAATCCTTGAATAGTTTGATGTCTGAATACATTACTTCGCAGTAATTTTAATTGAACATAAAACAGTTCTTCAAACTTTAAACGAAATCTTGCCTTATCTAATAATTCTTTTGAATCTGGAAAATGAATTTGTTTTAAAGCTTCTAACTTAGATAATAAATTAAAATCCTGAATAATAATGTTAGTAAGACTTTCAGTAATGTTTTGTTGATTAAGCTGAATTGTTAGTAGTCGTAAACATTTGCGAATTCCATCACTATCTAAATTTCTAAATTTTAGTTTTTCAGTGCTATGGTAAACCGATTGAAATGAAGATTGACTTGTTAATAATTCGGGAGTTACTAAATCAATTTCTGGATGAGCCATGTTAAAACGCCCCATAAAAGAAGTAGCTTTACCATAAGCAATATATTCTGTATTGGATTTTAATTTTTCTGCCATCCATTTAGCGCCTTGAAA
>CANHPI010000218.1 GCA_947462425.1 Bacteroidota bacterium | reverse complement strand
TCCCTCTATCGAAGCTGGTTTTGCAGGCTTGCCCTTATATCCAAATCAAGCAGGTTCAGAATCCATTGATCCTAAAATTGCGGAAACTTTAAAAGGGGAGAATAGAGTAACCATTACTGTTTGGATGCTACAACAAGGAGAATATAAGATGGTCGCAAAAAAATTAAAGGAAGCTTTTAGCAATGGGTTGATTTAGCAGGAGCTATCTTTTCTCATTTTTTAATAAATTTATATAGAGATAACAAAATAGCCGGATTACAACCTTAAGCCTACCCCTTCATAAACAGGGTAGGCATTTTTTTTGCAAAATAAACAAGTATTATTCTATGCTATGAAATTCAAATTTTCATTCGGTTTAATTTTTTTTATAAATTATTGAATTTCAATTATTTGTATGCTATTCAGCTTTGGGACAGTAATCAGAATAATATCTTGTAGAAAATAACTCCCAAATTTTATAAAACGCTTTAAAATCATAATTTTTGTTGAATCATTATTAATAATTATAAAATCAAAGTTGAACAATAAGTAACTTTTTTACAATAGTACCCTAAAGTATACTATTGTATTATGTAAATTGTTTATATAATTATATATTTTTATTAAACAAAATCACTAGTTGCAACCCCTAGCAACCCCTAGCAACCCCCAAGTTGTTTAATTCGACTTCCCCAAAGTTGTGTTCAAATTTTTTATTTAAATAACTAATTTATCATGGATAAATTAACTACGAGTGAATTGCTTGTATATAAACATTTATTAAAGGGAAAGCTAGATAAAGAAATTGCAAGTTTATTATCCTTATCAATTCACACGATAAAAAAGCACAACAAGTCAATTTACAAAAAACTAAAAGTTAGAAATAGACTTGAAGCAGCATTAAAAAACATTAATTAATTAAAATATGATAATTAACAAAAACACTAATTTATTAGCTCGATCACCTTAAAAACAATTCACAAACAAATTAAATTATAAAACCAAAACAAGAAAATGAAATACTGCAAAAAATACTCCTTAATGTTAATAATGATTTGCTTAACTGCAAATGTTATAGCACAAAAGGCTAAACCCACTCCGCGTTGGCGTTTTGAGGTTAATGCAGGTGCTACTGTAAATTATTTTACTGATGAACAACCTCAAACAGGAATGAATGTAGGTGGTGTAGCTAACCTTAGGTTAAACTATGCTACTTCGAATCATTTTGGTCTGTATCTAGAAACTGGCTATGCTGGTTTTGGTGGTTCATTAATGAAATTTACAGACATGTCATATTTAGGCTTTGATCCTACTATAACATTTAAAAATGTTAAAAATAGCAGCTATTTACTACATAGCTCAGTATCAAGCTTAGGACTTTATTATCATACTTATTACAAGGATAATTGGTCTTTTAAAATATATGCTGCACCAACAATGAATGTTGTACTTGGTGAAACCGAACATTATGAAAAAACAGGTAACCTAATTGCTGGGGTTGAAAATTTTAAAGGCGTTATTGCTACCATCAATGGTAATCAATTTGTCGATAAATTTTCTCCTTATTGGATAGGCTATCATTCTGGATTTCAATTTACATTCCCATTAAAAAATAAAAATGAGATGTCAGTTGATTTTAGATTCAATGGCGGTATTACACCAGTACTTAAAGATTATTCTTACATAGATGTACCAGGCGTTTCGGGAGATATAAGAACCGAATCAGCTCAGGTCACTATAGGATATAGTTTACCAGTTTTTAAAGGTAAAAATAAAACACAAAAATAAAAATTTATTAAAATTAAAAACACAATTATGTTACGTAAAAAACTTTTACAAGTTGTTACAATCTTTTTACTTGTAGCTATTACTGCTACCTCTTGTAAAAAAGATTTATTCAATGAAAAAGATGCAATTGCTGCACAAACTGAATTATTGAATTTAAAATACTCTAAAGATGCTGATATTCTTAAATTGAAATTCAGCAATGATTTAGTATTAAAAAATATCGATGTTCAAATTAAAAATATCGATTTGCAAATCCAAAGAGTATCTGATAGTGCTCAATTTGCAATGTTAAGATTGGGTACAGCTTTGAGATTCTCAGCTGACTCCACGTTAGAAAGAATGAAACAAGCAAACACACTTGCTCAAATTTTACAGTCTTATCAAAATCAAAGAATGCTTGCTATGCAAGCTGATAGTTTAGCTAGAGGTACAGCTACTTTTAATGCAGAAATAGCTAAGGCAAAAGCAATATTTGATGATAATATTGCTAAAGCGAAAAAATTATTTGATGATAGTTTAAATTTATCAGCTTCTAATAAAGCGGCTGCAGCAGCTGCAGTTGCACAAAGTAAGGCTATCTTAAGATCAATGACACGTGATTATTCAGTTACTGTTCTTGATAATTATAATACAGTTGTCTCTGGAGCTATTGTTTCTGTGTATCCTTATGGTTCAACAACATTGAAAACTGCTACTACAGATTCAAGAGGTGTAGCTAGATTCACGGGAATCATTGTTGACCCAGCAGCTATGTTTAGTGTAAGTGCTACTAACTATTCTGGAATTTTATGGCAAGAGCAGTATTTTTCTTACATAGGAAATGTACCTGTAACAGAAGGCACTGAAACTTATTATAGAGATGTTAAGGGTAAAACAGCAATAATAATTGATTTAGATGCTGATAATGATGCAAATGCAGTTCTTCTTGCTTCAACAAATACTATCAAAGGAAGTATTAAAGGAAATCTTAATTTAACAAACGGAGGCTTACTTGAAGCTGTTGGCGGTCAATTAGTAACTTTTAGTGCTACATTGAGCTATAAATATTTAGGAGAAACATATTCAGATGTATTTACTATATCTACTTTATCAGATAAAACAACTGGCTTATTTAGTATTAAGGTACCAGATGGTGCGTGGGCAGCATCATACGCAAGCACAATTGAAGCTGACCAAACATTATTTGTAAATGCATGGTCTGATGAAGATGCATCAAAATCTGTTCCAAGTATCAGAACAACAGGAGCAACATTAGCAACTTCAGGATCAAATATTTCTTCAGGTAGTGGTGTAGGAAAATATTTCCTTCTTCCTGCTGATTCTCTAACTAAAGCTCCGGTAGTATTGGAAAACTTTATCACACCTTCATCTTTTGGTTATACACAAAATACTGATACTTATTTCTCCAATACTTATACTAGTTCTTCACCAAGAATCGATTCTCTTTTAACTAATAGAGGTTGGAATACATATAGTCTTAAATTTAATAATAGTGCCTTGGCTAATTTTGATGATAAATCAGTAATGTGGAGTACTAAAAAAGTGATGGATACACTACCAATTACTTTTGTTTCATTAGTTTCAGGATGGGTAAAAACTGCACCTAAAATGGTAGCAATAATTAATAATGGTAAGTTATTACAAGTTCAATTTGATGGAAGAAACATATTCGCATCAACACCTGGCGCGGGAGGGTTATTCAACAATTCTGCAATGTATGATACAGATGGCAATTCAATATATGGAAATCTTACTGCAGGTTCACCAGCGTATTTGCCAAATTTAGCAGCATCAGTTAAATCTGTGAATAGTACATCAGTGAGTGTTGCAGGTGGAACTTCTGCTTATTTACCTATTGAGTATAAAGTCACAATCGCAAGAACTAAAAAGCCAATCTAGTTCTTAGTTATAAAGTTTTGTTTAAAAGGCCGTAGCATTTGCTACGGCCTTTTTGTTTTGATTAACGGGGTATTTTTTTACAATTAAACTATAATTACTGATTATTATCACACACTTTACATATTAATATAGAATTTAAATTGTAAATTTATTATATGTTAAATTTTGTCAAAATATCCAAGCTAAGGGCTATTATAATGACATTAATTCTATTAAGCTACATGCCAGTAATAGGACAAAAGAAAGCAAATTATTTCTCGAATGAAAACAAATATTATTTAAAGGGTACTTTTCAAAAATACCATGCTGCTTTAGGAAGTGGCGACGGCATATTATTAAAAATTGAATTACCAGCGCAACTATTTAAAAAAAAGTACAAGGTTGATTCTTTTTTAATTGAACAGAAATTCTTTCCAATCACCTTCATCGAAACTGGCAATAAAAAATTTGCTGAGATTAATATTTTCCAAAGTAAAAATCCAGCTTCTTCGGACATGGGAGAAGCCGTAAGCAAAAATTATTTTGAAAATGTATCTTTTGAAAAAATAAAATCAAATTTCATCATTTCTAAAAATGGTGTAAAGCGCAATTTGCAAATAAGTGGCTATTCGGAAATTGTCAATTTAAATAAGTATTAATCAAATTTATATGAAACCTAATTTTAAAAAATCGTTATTCTATATTTTAATAATATTATTGATTATTATATTTAAAATTAGTAGTACGAGATTTGAAAAAACCACCATCGCGCTTCAAAAGGGTAATGCTAATAATGAATATGAGGTTAATCCGCCAAATGATAATTTTAAACAACGATTAAATAAAAAAATAAAAAAAGAAAAAATCGACAATCTTGATTTATTTAAAAGCGAACAAGCAAATCTATTAACAGATAATAAAACAGAAATAGGAATTGGAGACGGGGAAAATACAGAAGTGGAAACTGAATCGGAAAAAAACGATGGCCCAGATAAAGCATTCGAACAAGATTTTTATAGAACAATGAATCTTGATATTAAGCGACCAACTCCTGAATTACTTCCTGGAATAATTAATGAAAACTATTTACAATTACAATCTAATATAAAACCATTTGCTATTCCTGGATCATCGTCGAGTGCGCCTTGGGTAGAATTAGGTCCCAATAACGTGGCGGGCAGAACAAGAACAATCACCTGGGATCCGAATGATCCCACCGGGAAAAAAGTATGGACAGGTGGTGTTGGCGGTGGTTTATGGTATAATAACGATATCACGAGCAATAGCTCATCATGGAATAAAGTGGATGATTTTTGGCAAACCCTATCTATCAATAAAATTGTCTTTGATACCTTAGATAAGAAGATCGCTTATGTGACCACCGGGGAAGGCTTTGGTGCTGCAGCTTCCATTGGTGCAGGTATTTGGAAAACAACAAATGGTGGTAATAGTTGGACGCAACTTAG
>CANHPI010000217.1 GCA_947462425.1 Bacteroidota bacterium | reverse complement strand
GCAAGGTCAATGTTGTAAAATATTTTTTTAATTGTTTTAACGTCAAGTTGAGCAATAAATTCATCAGCTTCTGCTAAAAAACGTGTCTCAAAAAATCTCATTTGGTAAATGTTTGGTGATACAAAGGTAGTTAAAGTTTCTAAAAATAGAAACAAAAAAAAAGATTTTTATTACATCAGTAGTTTTTTAGTTTAGCCCTGGCAATTTTTTAAGGTTTGCAATAGTGCCGGTGTTTGGGTTCTTTTGTACGCCGCGTAGCCGATTACTTAAAAAATTGGGATATCAATAGAGAGATTTCTTAGTATTAGCTAAAAGCAAAAGCCCCGAAGAAATTCGGGGCTTTTTTGTGTTGTTTTTGCTGGACTTAAACCTATAAGGTTTTTAAAACCTTATAGGTTTTTTTGCTTGAACCAATCAATTGTCAAAGATGCCAATTGAGGCGCTAGTATGTTTGTGTTTTTTAGCCATCACTAAAAACTTCGTTAAGAGGCCTCACAAAATGTTTCTTCAATACTTAGTAAGCATAAGCCTTGTATTATAAATGAAAATAGCAAACTCGCTGTAGCTAGTTCTAGGCTAGCTATTTGATTATCTCTTTATAGTTAATTTAAGGTGGTTAAAATTTCTTTTTTTAAAGTCTTTACATAATTTCATTTATGTTTTTTAGTGATATAAAGTTAACATGATAAACCCTAATTTTTAATTTGTGCTATCCAAACTAAAGCTAAATTATTAATGTATTTTCTTATTTAAATATTTGTTTTTTAATTTCTTCTTCAACCTTAGTTAGTACTTCCACTTGATCAGTAGTAAAGATGTCTATTGATTTATTTTTTCCTTCAAATACTTTTACACTTAAAACTTTATATTTTCCATACTTTTTGTTAAATAGGATGCCCGTTACAATACATACAGCCCCCCAGAATAACCCTTTTAAAATTTGTTCTTTAGAATAATCAAAAAGATAAAATTCATCCATATCATAATATGAATATTTGGGTCCTCTATCAAATCCCCAAATCACGCAAACAATTCCGATAGCAAAGAAGAAATATTTTGTATTATTCAAGCTCCAAATATTTAAATCTTTAATACGGTCGTAACTAATCGTGTTAATTGTTCTATTCGTCTTAAATATACTAGTTGTTTCTGATTTTAATTTATCCTCTAATATATCAATTTTTGAAAATTCTGATTTAAATTCCATATTTTTTTGATTTAATTGTCGATTTTAATATTAAATTAATTATTGATATTGATTACTGTGTTTATAAAATATATTTGGTATTGTATTACTGAAATGATTTTTTGCATGTTTTTTAAGTTCATACTTAACAAATGCTAATTTTTCTTCTAATCTTGTTTATACTATATTAAAGCTATTGTTTTGCAATATGAATGGAATATGTAATCATGATAAAAAGTAGCCATACAACTCCATTGATGATGAGATACATTGGAACAGAAAAATTAATACACGCAAAAATCAGGTTACTAATCAAGGCAATTACAAAGAAAACTCCAGAAACAACTTTTATATTGGTCGTTGTTCTAGGAAGTGCAAAACTTGCTCCGATAGTTGTTACCAATGTTGTGGAAAAAAACAAAAAACTACCAGCACTTAAAAGTATTTTATTTTCACTTTCATGAAAACTATACAAGCCATAAGCGATAAGTAAACTCACTGCTATGGCTATAATGGTTTGGATAAAATCTATCTTCATAATTTTATAAAATTTGTTAAAATGGTGGTGGTGCTAAAGCAACCAACTTTAAAATCTCAGGCAATTTTTCAGCAATTTCCCACTTTGGCAAACCTGGTTTCCAAATGTAGGTTTCCTTAATAATTTTTTTCTCCGCAATTAATCGGGATAATTGCTGCTCTGAAAATGGTCCTGCTTGCTTTCCTTTTATCATTACATAATAAAATTGTTGCTGGACTGGTTGTATTGAATTCATTGTCCCCGGAACATGCATGTTAGTTAGGGCACTATTCATTGTTTGCACCATTTGTTGAGCAATTGTTAAACTCATCCCAAATTCTAATAATCTATTAATTGAAAAAAAACTTTCGTTATTCATAATGTGTTATTTGATTTAAATAGTTGGTGAGGGTGGAGGAGGAGGTACTGCGTCGAACAAATTGGCAAGTTCATGAACCTTTCCTGCAATTTCCCAGCCAGTCATACCTGGCTTCCAAACATGGACATTTTGGGTAAGTTGCCCATTTTGAACCATTTGCTGTAATTGTTGCCAATTAAATGGTCCTGCTGTTTGTCCGTTTGCTAAAACACTATATTGTATTTGTGGGGGTGGCGGCGGTGTATTATGTTGTTGGTTCATATTTTGACCCATTTGGTTCATCATACCTGCCATTTGATTGCCCATTGCACCACCCATCATCATCCCTGTCATCATTCCAGCAGGGTTAATGCCTCCTCCACCCATATCCATATTGCCCATGTTGCCAAGGCTTTCTGCTCCTGTTTTAAGAACTTCTGTTTGCTGATTTAATGCATGTGTGCCAATAAAATTAGTTTCTGTTTGTAGTTTCTGGGCTCTCTGGGCTTCTTCTCTTTGAATACGCAGAGTTTCTTCCATATTTTTGGCATTCATCTCTTGCATATCCTCTAGATTTTTAATGTTGACATCAGTTTGGGCAACAGTAGCTTTGATTGTTTGCTCTGCAGTAACTTTTCTTAGCTCGGCGTAACCCTCGCTTTCCTTATCTACTTCAATTGTAGCAAGGTCAATTGCTTTAATATTTACCCCAAAATCGGCTTCAAGTCTTGGTTTGAGGTAAGCTGCAACAACTTCATTGATCTCTAAAATTTTACGCTCTATTTGAAGAACTGGTATTCCTTTATCGGATGGAAGATTAGTAATTACACCTTTAATATACTTCGTGACAGCATCTTTAATTTGTTTATTAAAATCATCAAGCTCAAAGTTTATTAACCGGTTTAATTTGATGAAACTTTTGTAGTTTGTAATATTAAAAGTAATCGTACCTCTTGCGGCCATTGGCACTGCAAAGTCTATAAACCTAGGGTCAAATACATCGAAATAGGGTACCCCAAATCTTAGTTGTATATTTCCAGCTAGATTTATAAAATAAACTTCGGCCTGAAATGGAGAATTACCACCAAATGCTAAACCTACGATACTTGATAAAATTGGAAAATTTGCAGTTTTAATAGTTTGGTCGTGTGGCCCTTCAATAAAATCCTGTAATTCTCCTTCATTCTGTTTGTAAACAAATACAGCAAGCTCACTATCTTTAACACGCAAACTACTGCCGTATCTGATAGAATTTTCTTTTTTTGTTGAATTAGCTTCCCCAGAAGGGCGCCATTTCCAAATTAGATATTCTTGCTCATCACAGCGAATTACATCCATTAATCCGCCTTCTGATTTATTTCCGAATAATCTCATAATATTAAATTAACTTCTTTTTTATAGCTTGATTTTCTGTCATAGTGGGTCTAGAATAACCCATTGCTTTGATTTTGTCTCTATTTTCATTAAGTATGGTTCTTGAAGGTTTTGAAGTGTATTTACTGATTTGTTCTGAATAAATTTTTTCAAGGTGCCAATAAGAAATAATTTGGTCTGAGAGTAAATCAACTTTATTTTTTAATTTCTTCAATTCTTTGGAATTTCTAAGTGTAAGAAATGTTATTAATCCACCTGATAGAGTTCCAGCTAGAGTAAAAAATCCATTTATGATAGCTTCATTCATTACCTATATTAATTAATTTTAATTAAAAGGCCAATATTTTGAGTCAAACCAAGTAGCGATAAAAGCATAAATTAAATAAACTATAAAAAGCATAAAAGGCATTAAAAAAAATATTAGAATTCCTTCATTTCTTTCAGCTTTTTTTTCATCTTTTGAAATGCCATCCATTTTTACCTCATATTCATTTATTAACTCTTTATATGATGAATTATTAACTGATGCAATTTTCGCTTTCATAAGAGCTTGTCCTACTTTTATTTTCCATGCTTTTTTTTCATCACGATCTAAGCTTGTATTCTCCAAAAACGGGAATGAATATGATAAAAATTCTAAAATATCTTCTTTGGTTTGTGGGATAGGAAACTGTGATATAATTTTAGCTTTTTTATCGGAACGATCGTTATCCCATTCATAGTTTTTATTATCTTCTTTCTCCAGCTTTTCTATTAAACTTCTTATACTTTTATTAACATTTTTATTTTGAAACTCGTGTCCGCAATCAGCGCAAACAACTTCCATCGCTTTTACTGAGCCTCCACACGCAGGACAAGTTTGTATATTTCCAATTTTTTCTTTGATTGGTTTTGATTGTCCGTTGTTGTTTTGATGTATTTTAGCATCTAAAATCATTTCAACCTCATCCTTATCAATACCAAGTGATTCTGCTTTTCGTAGAATAATTGTTCTTTCTTTTTCGCTCACCTCGCCATCGACAAGTGCCATATTAATTAATTTTTCTATTTCTGGATGCATAATATATTTGTAGTTTATTAATTCTTTTTGCAGTTCTTAAAATGATAATAAAAACCATTTCAATTTTACTTCTTTCATGTTCAAACATCAATTTAAATCGCGTGAATTACGTGCCGCACGCATTTTCACGCATTTTAGGAATATAATTTTTGGTGAATTGGCTATCTTGCAGATATACAAATTTTAACCTCTTTGATATGAAATGGTATGTTACCTTACTTTTTTTACTTTTTGCTAGGCACAGTTATGCTCAAAACACTTATTTTGAGTGGGTAAACCCTGCTGATGCATCAAGAGAGCGGATAGAAGTTGGTTCTAAAAAACATTTAAAGGAAGTAAAACCTGGAGTTTGGGAAACGGTAAAACAACTTGCCATAGATCCGACCATTTTTAGAGATTTACCGCCAAATTTTAGCAATCAATTTTTTAATGTCAATAAGGGTAAAAATATATGGTTTACCATAGAAGGTACAGGCATGGTTTATCAATTTACGCCTGCTACATCTGCTTTTGTTCGCATAGATCATACCTATTACAGGGGTTGTAATTTTTCAGCTTTACAGTTTGTAAGGCAAAATAAGCTCTATAGTTTAGGGGGTTATGGTTTTTGGGCGCACAATAGAAATTTAACTTGTTTTAATGTCAACCAAAAAGAATGGGATTTGTTTAGAACAAATAATTTAGGGCCAGAAGCTGTTAATAT
>CANHPI010000216.1 GCA_947462425.1 Bacteroidota bacterium | reverse complement strand
TTCAATATCGCTATCAATAAAATATTCCATCCAATTGTTAAAATCATTTTTAAGAGTATATCCATTTACTGATATAATTTCATCTCCGATTGATAAACCAGCTTTCCAACTTGGAGAATAAGGTGCAATTAATGTCACTTTTCTATTATTTCCAAAATCAATAGTCTTAAATCCATAAATAGATTCACACAAATATTGACTTTTTTCTTTTATTAATTCAATATCTATATAATCGAAACATTCCTTTAATTGTGTTTCAAAATCTTCTGTTCCGTATACATACTTTTCAAAAAAGTTTTTTAAGGATATGCCAGCCGCTTTTTCACAAAGAGTTATAATATCATTTTCAGAATACCCTTTTATTTTTTTTCCAAAATCATTATATAATTCTCTACAAACATCTCTTAACCCTTTTTGATTATTTGTATGTTTCATAATTAAAATATCCAACATAAACGCCACTAAATTTCCTTCGTCATAAATAGAAGTTTTACGATATGGCGCCCCGGGAACATAACCATCTAACCAAGTTTCCCAGCTCGAATGCGCTACTGATAGATTAAAACGCCCATAATTATGGAAATGTTTTAATAAGCGTTCTTCCAAAGTATTAAAGTAATCTTGCACACTAAATACACCACTAGTTAAAAGTAATAAATCACCATAATAAGTTGTAAAACCCTCGTAAACATAACCAGTACGAGCATAATTTTCTCTAGTAAAATCATATGGTAACATTTCTACAGGTCTGATATATTTAATATTCCATGTATGAAATAATTCATGACAAGAAACACCCAAAACATCTTCATACGTTTTTCCTTTGTTTAAATTGTAACCAGGCCCAATTGAAATAACGGTTGATTTTTGATGTTCAACACCGTGATAATATTTAAATGGTAATATTTGAAACATAAAATGATATTCATCTACCGGAAAACCTCCCCAAAAACTTAATTGAGTCTTCGTGAATTTATAAAAATCAGATTTCATTTTTTCGAAGTCAGGCTTGCATTCACCTACAAAATGTAACCAAAATTTAATACCATTTATTACATAAAAATCCGACTGAAGATTAGCGCTTGCCATAATCGGACTATCTGCCAATTCATCAAAAGATTCAGCTAATAAAATGCCATTATCTCTTTTTAAGGATGTGGCTATTTTATATGTATCCGGACTAGCAAGTTCAACGGTATGTTTTTCATGCATTCTATTAGGAATATACATGCATAAATGAACTGGGTTTACGTATAGCTGCGTTTCATCTGCAAAACAATTACCTGCATTAATTTCGCTAGTATGATAGCTATAAGTAACTTTAATTTTATTAGCTCCATTAGTTTCAATGACCCATAAATCTTTAGTTAATTTTGTATATGCTAAAACATTATCATTATTATCAAAGGCATCAAATCGTTTTAAGCTTTTAGCAAAATTAACTAATTCGTATCTCCCTGGACGCCAAACTGGTAATTGCAACTGAATAAATGGAGTGGAAATTTCGTCAATTGTTAAATCAACATAAATATAGTGTGAACTTGGATTTTTAAGGTATAATTTATAGTGAATCATAATGTGAATTTAGGTTCTAAATTATACAAACCATAAGCAAAAACAAATTATATTTACACTTAATAATGAAGCTAATCATAATATTAATTTTTCTACCCGCCTCTTACTTTTCTCAAGTAAATGATTCTCTACTTTTTCAATTAAAAAATATAGAAAACGATACTGAACGAGTAAATCAATTATACATTGCTGGATTCGACTTAAGAAATACAGATCCTGAAAAAGCTTATCAATTTGCAATTACATGCGAAAAGGAGGCTTTAAAAAGTAATAGCATAATTCATATTGCTAAAAGTTACAATTTATTAGGAGTTTTATTTTATAAAAAAGGAAATTATGCAAAGGCTCTTCAATTTCAAAAAAAATCTTTGCATTTAAATAAATCCATTCAAAACGAATTTGGTATTGCCATCAATCATGCAAATATTGGTAATATTTATAGCGACATTAATTATCCTACATTAGCCGAATCATCCTACTTACAATCACTACAGGCTTCAAATAAAACAAACAACACCCTTCAGATAACTCGTTGTTTAATAAATATTGGTTCATTAAAGTATAATCAAAAACAATTAAATTCCGCTATAAAACAATTTAAGGAAGCATTAAAATATGCTAATATTATTAATGATCACAACTTAATAGCCTCATGCTATAATAATATTGGTACTATATTGAGAGAGCAAAACCAATTAGATAGTGCTTTAATATATCTGGAGGAAGGATTAAAAATAAGACAATTAATAGATGATGAATTTGAATTAGCGGACAGTTATAATAATATTGCTATGGTGTATATTTCACAAAAAAACTATAACCAAGCAGCAAACTTTATTATGTTAGCTGGAGATATTTGTAAAAAATATGACTATCCTGAGGCATTAGCAGAACTCTATCACACACGGTCAGTATTTTATGAAGCTCAACAAAATTATGAACAGGCAAATATATGGCTAAAAAAACATTACAATTTAAATGATAGTTTAGAAAAAATTGAAAAAGAAAATAATGACAATCAATTTTTAATTGAAGATGAAATTAAACAAAGTTCTAATTCCGCAGCTAAAAATTCTCAATTCAGTTGGTTGCTTATCTCATTTATTGCCATGCTGATTGGTATTCCTTTATTTTTATTAAAATTTAAAAGATGAGCAAAAAAAAATCTTCGACAGGCTCAGATGCCAAAAATAGAGTAAATGTTGTTTATTCTACAAATCCAAGTTTTAACTATGAAAACGATGATTATGAAGCGCAAGTGACATTGCCGCCGCAGCAACAAAATTTAAAATTATTTTTAGATAGAATTGGCGGTGGAAAACTTGTAACTCGTATAAGTGGCTTTATAGGAACGGATAATGATTTAAATGAACTAGCCAAAACCTTAAAACAAAAATGTGGCGTTGGAGGTAACAGCAAAGATGGAAATATATTAATACAGGGCGATAATAGAGATAAACTGCTAGAACTTTTAACCAAAGCCAATTATAAAGCCAAAAAAGCTGGAGGTTAGTATAATTTGTGATTTTTATAAATTATTGAATTATAGATTAAAAATACCGATATTAGAAACTGAAAAACAAACCAATTATGACACCTTTATTTGAACTTTTAAAAATTATTATTCCTGCTGGAGCAGTTTTTGCAGCAGCCTATTTTTTAGTAAAACGTTTTTTAGATAACGATCAAAAAAGACGAGAATACGAGTTAAAGAAAACCACTTTAGGAACCATTACTCCTTTAAAAATTCAAGCTTTTGAACGTATTGTGATTTTTTTAGAACGAATTAATCCAAACAGTTTGGTTATTCGTGTAAACAAAAATGGCATGAGTGCTCGCCAATTACACTTAGAATTGGTAAATGCAATAAAAACAGAATATGAACATAATTTATCACAACAAATTTATTTATCATCTGGTGCCTGGGAATTAGTTAAAACATCAAAAGAAGAAATTATTCAATTAGTAAATATTTCATCTTCAAAAGTTGCTCACGATGCTAATAGCTCTGAACTAGCAATGATGATTTTAAACATAACAAATAATTTAGGTAAAAAATTACCCAACGATGTGGCTATCGATTATATCAAAAAAGAAATTGCTGAACTATTTTAACTAACAATTCTGTCACATCGAGCGAAGTCGAGATGCTCATTTTCATCTCACTGTCTAGTTCTCGACTCCGCTCGAACTGACAAAAAAACAATAAAATGCAAAAATTATTTACAGAATTTACCGCAACTACCGCTTCTCAATGGAAAGAACAATTAGTAAAGGATTTAAAAGGAATTGATTACGATTCCTTGGTATGGAAAACTAATTCGGGAATTGAAATACAACCATTTTATACAAACGAAAATATAAATGCTAACACTACTCCCGTTTTTAACACAAACGATTGGGCAATTTGCGAGACTATTTTTGTTGAAGATGAAAAACTTGCTAATACCCAAGCCTTAAATGCTTTACAAAATGGAGCATCAGGATTAGTATTTCATGTTTTCAAAAAAACAGATTTTGCACTACTTTTAAAAGATATTTTATTAGAACATATTTATTCCTTATTTAAAACAAATTTGGAAAACGAAAAAGAATTAAATAATTATTTGTCCTCAATAAATTGTGGAACTAATTGTTTTGTTGAATGTGATAATTTATTAAATGGAACTCTTAAAGAGCAAGATTCAACTATTTCAATCAATACAAATTTATACCAAGAAGCAGGTTCTAATACTATTAATGAATTAGCATTATCATTGGCGCATTTAAATGAATATTTAAATGTATCGTCAGTTGTAAAAAAAATACATGTTTCAATATCGGTTGGCGGCGATTTTTTTATGGAAATTGCAAAAGTAAGAGCTCTACGAAAATTAATTAATTTTTTATTAAATGAATACAAACTAACTGCCAATATTCATATTCATGCTCAAACTACCTCAATTAATAAAAGCTCTATAGATAGTTACACAAACATGTTGCGTTCAACTACGGAAGCAATGAGTGCATCAATTGGAGGCGCAAATAGTATCTTGGTTTTACCTTTTGATGTAGAGTTTAATTCGCAAAACGATTTTAGTTCTCGTATGGCGCGTAATCAACAATTAATATTAAAAGATGAAAGTTACTTAAATAAAGTAGCTGATATGGCTGCTGGTTCATATTACATTGAAACCCTAACTGAGACTCTTTGCGAAAAATCTTGGGAACAATTTAAAGTAATTGAATCAAAAGGTGGATTATTAGCTTGCTTAAAATCTCATTATATTCAAGATATAATTTCTAAAGATGCTGAAGAATTGATAAAACAATTTGAAGAAGGTAAATTAGTTCTAGTAGGAGTGAATAAATTTCAAAACAAAAACGAAGGATTAAACGTGGCGAAAAGAAAAAACACTGTTCATCCTTCAGGAATTAAAACTATTAATTTGAGTGAATCTATAGAACAACAATTAGCTAAATAATTATGAGAAAAGATTTTTCAGATATATCCTATCAAAGTTCTAATGTCACGCTAAGCGGCGTCGAAGCGTCAGATAATTTTATGACAGCAGAACAAATTACCTTAAATACATCATACACCCTTGCAGACACTAAAGACTTTGAACACTTAAATTTTTCAGCAGGATCACCACCTTTTTTAC
>CANHPI010000215.1 GCA_947462425.1 Bacteroidota bacterium | reverse complement strand
CGTCAAATTTTTGTTCAGGATCTTCAGCTAAAGCTGCAGTAGATGGAGTTGCATCCACAAACTCAGCTACTGCATTTTTGTTTTTTTGGTTGTTTAAACCAACACGAAGGGTTGCACGGTAAGCAGTGCTAGCATCTTTAAAATATTTACCAGTAATAGTTTGATTTAAACTATAGTTATTAAAAGATGGAGCAACGTTTGGACCAGTTTTTCCAAAGAAATTTCCCAAATAGTTTAAAAATGGATTAGCATCAATTCCTATTGACCACTCTTTAGCTTCTGGTAAAAATGGCTCACCTTTTTTTGATGTTAAATCTTGAGCAAAGGCAGAGGTTACTCCGAATGCCGCTGCTACTAAAGCGATTGATTTTTTCATAATTGTTTTTGTTTTGTTTTGTTTTGTTTATTTGATAAATGTAAACTATTACAAATTTGGTTATTTATAACAGCGCAAAAATAATAATAAGTTTACTATTATGCACAATTAATTGTTAATAGTGATGCATCTCATATTTACTGTTTGTTTTGCAGCATCGGTACAAATTTAAATTTTCCGAAGGCTTGTTTTTCAAATTCTGTGGCACTTTTTTTAACTATAACATTCATTACTTGTTCTTCGCCTTCGCCTAATGGTATAACCAATATGCCGCCAATAACTAATTGTGCTAATAAATCCTGAGGTATATAAGGCGCTGCTGCTGTAACTATTATTTTATTAAAGGGTGCAAATTGCGGTAGGCCTTTGTAACCATCGCCATAAACTAATTTTGCTCCATTAAATCCTATTAACGGTAAAAAAAATTTAGTTTTATCAAATAGTTCTTTTTGCCGCTCAATACTAAAAACTTTTGCGCCCATTTCTAGCAAAACAGCTGTTTGGTAACCACAGCCGGTTCCAATTTCTAATACTTTGTCACCTTTAACTATATTTAATTTTTCGGTTTGAAAAGCTACTGTAAAAGGATGAGAAATGGTTTGCCCTGCCCCTATTTTTAGGGCCTTATCCGAATAGGCGTGATCTAATAAAGCTGGCCTACCTTCTGATTGATCTAAAAATAAATGACGAGGAATTTTTAAAATAGCATTTAAAACAGCTTGATTTACAATTCCTTTCTCTTTTAATTGTTCAACTAAACGTTTTCGTTTACCCTTAAAAATTTTATCGTTATCGTCGTCTACAGTATTCATAAACCAAAAATAAATATAATAAACAATTCAGTTTTAATATTTAAAAATGATTTTTAACAATTAGTATTTAATAGGTATTAGATTTGAAAAAAATAGTTTCTAACGCGTTTATAATTAAAGATATAAATGCAAAAGAACTCAAATTAAAATAATACAAAAATAGATTTATGAACGTTGGAATTGTTGGTTTAGGTCATTTAGGAAAAATTCATTTAAAATTATTAAGCGAGATTCCTGAATTTAAAATTAGTGCCTTGTATGACATTGATAAAAACGTTTTGGCAAATCTGTCGTATCAAAACGGGGTAAAATTATGCACTAGTTACGACGAATTGCTGCAACTATGTGAAGTAGTTTTAATAATAACGCCAACATCAACTCATTTTGATTTAGCTAGTAAAGCCATTAAAAAAGGGAAACATGTTTTTATTGAAAAACCAGCTACAGATAATCCGGACGATACAAAGGTTTTAATTAATTTGGCAAAAGAAGCTGGAGCAATTGTGCAAGTTGGTCACGTTGAGCGCTTTAACCCCGCTTTTACAGCTGCAAAAACGTATATTCATAATCCACTTCATATTGATATACAACGGTTAGCTTGTTATAATATTAGAGGCACAGATGTTTCGGTAGTATTAGATTTGATGATTCATGATATTGATTTATTATTAAATATTATGAAATGTAAAGTCCGAAAAATTTCCGCCTCTGGTTCGGCTATTGTTAGTGCTACTGCGGATATTGCATTTGTGAGAATAGAATTTGAAAATGGTTGTATTGCTAACTTAACAGCTAACAGGGTTGCGCTTAACAATGTTAGAAAAATGACTGTTTATCAAAAAAACACCTTCATTAATATTGATTTATTAAATAAATTAACCACCATACAGCAAATTAAACCATTAAACGGAAGCCCTTCAAATAATGGCATTTTACTTGATACTGGTGTTGGTTTAAATAAATTCGAAATACTTCAAAATCAACCTATTATAAATCCAATTAACGCCATTAAAACCGAATTGGAGTTTTTTTATAAAAGTATTGCAGAAGGTTTACCGTTAGCAGTTTCTTTATCTGATGCCGAAATTGCCTTAAAAGTGGTTGGCGAAATAGAATTACAAATAAAACCCCGAAACTGATAATTTAATTCTATAAATATCATTTTTTTTTATAGGTTGTGCAATAAGTAATTTATCTTTGCGTTTTCTAGTCAATATGTGTAGACAACTACTTTTCTTGTTTTTTATTGGTGGTTTTATTTTGGCTACTTCTTGTAAAAAAGATAAATTAAAAGCACCTCTTGCTTCATTTCTTGTTGTAAACAATGTTACCGTAAAAACTACCTCTGCAAACCAAGGTACTAGCAGTCATAAAATTACAGATATTTGGTATTATGTTAACGGCGAGTTTAAAGGCGTTTTTCCTATAGGTAGCGTTATGCCAATTGTAGCTGCTGATAAGGCAGAAATAACCCTATTTGCCGGTATAAAAAATAATGGTATTTCAGCTACCAGAACTACTTATCAGTTTTACAAACAAATTATTTTTAACCAATCTATTGAGGCAGGAAAAACATATACGATCTCTCCTGAATTTGAATATACTTCAAGTGCAATTTTTTATTACCAAATACCTCAAAATTTTGACTCGGCACTTAGTCAATTTGAATCAAAAGGAGATTCTGCCTATTTTAGAACAACAGATCCAAACAAAACCTTTGGAGGAAACGGTGGCTCTATTTTCATGTCGATGAGTGATACCAAACCAACTTCAAAAATGGTTCAAAGCGTTAACTATTATTTACCATCAGGAGGTACCATTGTATATTTAGAGTTAAATTATAAATGTAATCAATCATTTGTTGTAGGAGTTATAGGTGATGATTATGATGAAAGAGGAGCGGTTACAGTTAACGCATCGGATGAATGGAATAAAATATACATTCAATTAACCAGTATAGTTAGTGCACAACCTTTGCATGCAGGTTATAAAGTTTTTATTAAAGCAACTAAAGAAGTTAATACACCCGAAATTTACATAGATAACATTAAATTAATTAGTCAATAAATGAACAAAGCTTTACAAACATTTAAATATATTTTGGCAGATTATTTTTCGGCTAGTTTGGCTTGGAGTTTATTTTATTTATATCGCAAATTTTACATTGAACCTGATAAGTTTGGCATTTTACCTGAACATATATTTGACCGGCAATATATTTTAGGAATGGTTTTACTGCCTTTAAGTTGGCTATTAGCATACTACCTTACCGGATTTTATAAAAATATTTATCGTAAATCTCGAATTAATGAGTTAATGCAAACTCTTGCTACTTCAATGATTGGAGTAACATTTATTTTCTTTTTTATTTTATTAGATGATTTTGTTTCAAGTTATAAAGCTTATTATAAAGTATACGCTGTTTTATTTGCATTACACTTTTTTATTACTGCAATATTTAGATTTATTTTATCAACCATCACAAATTACAAAATAAACCAAGGTAAAATTGGCTTTAATACTGTAATAATTGGCAGCAATCAAAGAGCTTTAAAAATTTACGAAGAAATTACATCGAGCCATAAATCATCTGGTAATAAATTTATTGGGTTTATACATTTAGATGAAAAAAATGGATTTTCGGAACAACTAAAGCAAAAATTACCCCATTTAGGTGAATATAAAGATTTAAAACAAATTGTTCATGCTAATAAAATTGAAGAAATTATAATTGCCATTGAATCATGGGAACATGGCTATTTAGAAAAAATTATCAATGAATTAAATGATTTTGAAGCAACTATTAAAATTATCCCAGATGTTTATGATATCTTATCTGGTCAGGTAAAAATGAATTCAATATCTGATACAGCTTTAATTGTTATTAACCGACAAGTAATGCCTAATTGGCAACAATCCGTAAAACGATTTATTGATGTTAGCGGTTCAATATTTGTAATGATTGCTTTTAGTTGGGTATACTTAATTTTAATGTTAATTGTAAAATTGGGTTCAAAAGGACCTATATTTTTTAAACAGGAAAGAATTGGAAAAGATGGAATACCATTTAATATCATAAAATTTAGAACAATGTATATTGATGCTGAAAAATTTGGTCCTTTATTATCAAAAACAAATGATCCACGAATTACAAAAATTGGTGGCTTTTTAAGAAAAGTAAGATTAGATGAAATTCCTCAATTTTTTAATGTTATTAAAGGTGACATGAGTTTGGTTGGGCCAAGACCAGAACGTAAATTTTTTATTGACCAAATTGTTGTTCATGCACCGCATTATGTGCATTTACATAGAGTTAGACCAGGCATTACCGGCTACGGACAAGTAAAATATGGCTATGCCGAAAATATTGAACAAATGGTATCTCGTGTAAAATTTGATTTATTGTATATTGAAAATATGAGTCTAGTTATAGATTTTAAAATTTTAATTCATACTGTTTTAATTGTTATTCAGGGCAGAGGGAAATAGTAGGTTTAAGTTAGGCTTATTTTGATCATTTTTTGGCGCGTTCGGCGGAAGCCGAAGCGGGCTGTCACTTCAATCTTTTATTCACTGCGTTCAAAAAAGGATTTTCGTTTGCATCCCTCGCGCAGGTTTACTTTTCAAATCATAGTTTTAATTTCAAACCTGCATTAAAGTCGCGTGAGGCGTTTGTTTGAGCTCTTCCGCATTTTTCATGCGGGAAGCGAGTGCCGAAAGCCCGACCCGCAGGGATACGGCCAAACATATTAAACCTACATTTTACTATACAATATTTTTCCTTACAAATTAGCATACTCTTTTATTAAAATTAACCACAGTTTCGTATATTCGTGACTGATTTTTAACATTAAACAAATGAAAGTATTAATTACAGGAGGCGCAGGTTTTATTGGTTCACACTTAGTGAGGTTATTTGTAAACAAATATCCAAACTATACAATTGTTAACCTTGATAAATTAACGTACGCAGGTAATTTAGCCAACCTAACTGATATAGAAAATAAACCAAATTACTCGTTTGTAAAAGGTGAT
>CANHPI010000214.1 GCA_947462425.1 Bacteroidota bacterium | reverse complement strand
TAATGAAGAACATAATCATAACATTGTAACAAACGCAAAAAATCATATTGGGAAAAATTATGTTTTGAATATTGATTTAAAAGATTTCTTTCATTCAGTATCAGCAAGCAGAGTTAGAACATTATTTCAAAATGCTCCTTTTGATTATTCAGAAGACCTTTCAACTTGTCTTGCTCTTATTTGCTGTTGGAATAAACGTTTACCAATGGGAGCTTCAACTTCTCCAGTACTATCTAATTTCTGTTGTTTAGAGCTAGATAACCAACTAATTGAATTGTCAAGGAAATATGATTTGACATATACGCGTTACGCAGATGATTTAACATTCTCATCAAATGAAAAAATAGCGGAGGAAATATTGAATGAAATTAAAACCGTTATTTCTTTCAACGAATTTGAAATCAATAAAAAGAAGGTACGTCTTCAATCCAAATTCAAACAACAAAGTGTTACTGGTATTAAGGTAAATCAAAAAGCAAATGTTGATAGGAAGTATATCAGAAACATCCGTGCTATTTTACATGACATTAAAATTAATGGATTAGAAAAAGCTACCATAAAGCATTATAACGCAAAAGAAGTTAGCGAAAAACTAGTTAATACTTTCTACTTAAGTATTGCAGGGAAAATAGCTTTTGTTGGACAGGTGAGAGGAAAAGATGATTTAATATATACTAAGTTAAGACAGGAATTAAATTTATTTCAGCATAAATTAATTAGCAATAATTAAATCATTAAGACATAAACTAAACAATTTCAATATGGGGCATTTAGTAAAGTAATTTGCAAAAATTGTGAGTTTGAATTTTCGCGATTTCCATTTGGTACGAATAGAGCTAATTTTGATATAGTTTTGAACGTTTTCAGTTAAATTAAAAACACTATGAATTTTAATCCTATAACAAAAGAACTATTTACCGATAAAGGTGAATTAATAAAAAAACTGTTTTGTCCATTTAGGATGAACTGGAATTTAATGGAGCCTAATAGTAAAAACATGAAAAGCAGAATGTGTTCTAATTGCGATAATTCAATATTGGATACTTCTATGTATAACGAAGATGAACTTTGCAAATTGCTAAATCAAAATCCTGATACATGTCTAAAAATAGATTTTTTACAAACAAATATTAAAATTATTACCAATGGATAACTGGCTTAAAAAGAGAAATTTTTTAGACTTACTTGTTATAAAAACTGCTCGAGATAAAGACGATATAAATAAAGCTGTATTGGAAGGGTTCTTTCCTTTGATTAAAAAGGTAGAGCCGTCAGATAAAATAAAATCGAAGTACAGAGTTGTCCAAAACAAACAATCAGGAGAAATACAAGTTCAAGGTGATTATCGAGAGGATATTTGGAGCATCGATGGATACACTGCAGATGAATTTGAAACGATAATTGATTGGACTTTTTATTATCCCTATAACTTTAACTCACCCTACGCAGCATATTTAATACCTAAAAACATTAGAATTGGTCAGCGCGTATTTATTGAAGATTTAATAGAAGATTTTGTTGGCTCTTCATGGAATCAAGGCGATACGTATAGGCTTGATAGCTGCGAAGCAATTTGGAATGGAAAAGAATTTGAATATCAATATAAGGAAGATGATGATTGTGAGATAATGATTGGCTAGTAAATAGATATCACCTAAAATTAAAAACATGAAACATATACTACCAATACTAATTACAATTATATCAATCAATCTTGCTTTAGGTCAAACTGATAAAGTTCAAGGTAAATTAAGTTCGTTGGATACTGCCGACTTAACCATTTTAAATATTTACCCCGACTCTTTTCCTACTGTTTCAGTGGTGTTTAAAGCAGAAACTAGAAAAGGAGAACCTGTTTGGAATTTGACCAAAGAAAAAATGAAAGTAAAAGAGAATGCATTAAATTGTAATGTTATTTCTTTGGAACAAATTTCAAAAAAGAAAGCCATCAACATCGGAGTAGTTATTGATCATTCGGGTTCGATGCAAATGGATAAAACATTACTTTTTGATAGTATGGGGCAACCTTTATTTTCTTACGATATTAATGGACAATTCGTTTTGCCTAAAGGGTATTTGCCACCGATTGAAAATGCAAAATCGGCAGTAAAAAAATTTGTAACAAGTTTCAATACTAAAAAAGATTTTATAAGTGTTATCGGATTTTCCCGTATAGTAGATAAAAGGTTAGCCTTAACACAAAACATAGGTCAAATAAATACCATTGTAGAATCAATGCAAGCTGATTTTAATACAGCTTTATACGATGCTATGATTAGTGGTGTGGATGAGATAAAAAAGGCGGATGGAATTAAAGTTCTTGTTGTATTAACAGATGGAGGTGATAATGCATCAGAAGCAAAGTGGAATGATGTTATTGAAAAAGCAAATAAAGAGGAAATTCCGGTTTATATTATTGGGATAGGGGATGTTAATATTGACACACTAAAATTGATTGCAAAAGCCACACATGGTGAGTTTTATTATACAAAATCATCTTCTTCTTTAGATTCGGTATATAGTAAAATTAGCAAGCAGGTTCAAGCTTTTTACAACTTGGTTTATCGTTCGCAAAATTTTTCATCTACCGATACGACAAGACAAGTTGAACTTTCTTTTGAAATGGATCATATGATTATAGAAACCGGCTCTATAAAAACAAGTGTTCCAAAAGAAGTGCTGCTGTTTCTTGAAAATAAAGAAAAAGAAAAGGAATATATTTTTTATGGTGGTATAGGATTGGCTACCATAGTGGTTGCAGGTACTATTTTGTATTTCTACCGAAGAAGAAAACAAAATTTAAAACCAGTTATTAAAAACCTTTTTCCGAATCCTACTTTTGGCCAAATAACTATTGAATATGAAAACGGAATAGGTCAATTACAAATTTTAAATATAAGCGGTAAAACAGAAAAAGTTATTGAAATTAATGGCACCGAAACGACGTTTGATTTAACAGATTTACAAGCCGGAGTATATTTAGCCGTTATCAATGCTAATGGGCAGGTTTCTAATTCGTCCAAATTTATAATTCAGAAATAAACAATCAATTAAAAAAGGTGTTTTGTAGGCAATAATATAAAACCAAAAGAGACTTGAAACGACAAAATAGAATTTCATTATTTGGGCTATTACTTCTGCTATCAGCAGGTCTAATCGCTTTTACAACAATAAAAAAAACTGACAACGATCAAATTTTAGCTTATACTGTTGATCCACAAAAACAGGACTTACAACTATATTGGAAGAATGACAATGACCAACCTCTGAAAAGTATTCAAAATTTAAAACAATATGTGGAGGGAAAAAAGTTGACTTTAACGTTTGCGATGAACGGAGGAATGTACATGGTAGACAATTCTCCATTGGGGCTTTTTATTCGAGAACAGAAGGTTGTGACTCGTATAAATAAACGGTCGGGAAAGGGTAATTTTTATTTGAACCCGAATGGTGTTTTTTATATTACAACAGAAAAAAAAGCTGAAATATGTAAAACTTCATCCTTTAAAAACAATGGTAACATAAAATATGCAACACAGTCGGGACCACTGTTGGTTATTGATGGGCAAATAAACTCACTCTTTACGAAAGGCTCAACAAATTTAAATATTAGAAATGGTGTAGGTATTCTTCCCGATAACAAATTAGTGTTTGCAATGTCAAAAAATGAAATCAACTTTTATGACTTTGCTAAATACTTTCAAAATTTAGGTTGTAAGAACGCATTGTATCTTGATGGTTTTGTTTCAAGAGCATATTTACCAGAAAAAAAATGGACTCAATTGGACGGGGATTTTGGAGTAATAATTGCAGTAACAAAAAAGGATAAAAAATAATTTATGCTAATCAAAATGAAAACAAAACTATTCAAAACATTACTGTTTATTATTACAGTAAATGTTGCTGTTGCTCAAACGACTTTTTCTAATAAACTATCTGCTTCTGCAATAGAACTAACCAAACAAAATGTTGTTTATGATAAAACATATTTTACCATTAAATACCCTAATGGTGAAGTTCCAGAAGGCAAAGGGGTTTGCACAGATGTGGTAATTCGCGCTTACCGAAAATTAGGAATTGATTTACAAAAAGAAGTACATGAAGATATGGCGGCGCACTTTAGCTTATATCCTAAAATGTGGGGATTAAAAGGCACCGATAAAAATATCGATCATAGAAGAGTTCCGAATTTAATGATTTACTTTAGTAGGTTTGGCAAAGTAAAACCATTATCAATAAAACCGGAAGATTACAAACCAGGAGATATTGTTTGTTGGAATTTAGGTGGTTCAGTTACTCATATTGGATTGGTGGTAGATAAGAAATCGACCGATGGGAAAAGGAATTTAATAGTGCATAATATTGGAGGAGGACAAGTGCTTGCTGACTGTTTATTCGCTTATAAAATAATAGGACATTACAGTTTTGAAAAATAAAAAATATGATAGATTTAATTGGAGATATTCAAGAGAAAAACAAATAAAAGCAGGTAGTAGATTGAAAAAAGAAAAATTAATTTTATCAATCAACCCGAATTGGAATGATTTATCAAAAGAGGTAGGTGCTGAAAGTCCTTTTGTTTGAGATTGCTTCGCTGAAAAGGCTCGCAATGACGAGACTTTAAAAAAGGCCTGTTGCATAAAATATTTGTATAGTGTTCGTCATTGCGAGGGAGTTTTTCACGACCGAAGCAATCTCAACCACAGGAATGTAACTTAAAACAGAAATTTAAACCAAAGTTTGAGATTGCTTCACCGAAAAGGCTAGACTAAAAAAAAGGATAGTTGCAGCAAATGTTTGTGTAGCTAATACCTGTTTTTTATCAATTAATATAAAAAATACCTATTTTTCACATAAAATACCTATTTTTTACTATATTTGAATACCTTTAATTCATAAGTAATGAAGTCAAATACCCGGTTTTCACATAAAGTACCTTCTTTTCATGGTCGAATGCTTCCCGAAGCAGGAGCAGTTGTGGGCTATGCAGCAATAATTGAAACCTTAAAATTACCTGTACCAATACCCGAAAACATTGCTGTTATAAGCGAAAAAAACAAAAAGTATGAAAAAAATGGATGGAAAGTATTTACCCCAAAACATAAACCCGAAGAATCGCTTTATAAGCAATTAGTATTTGCACTAAAATACGAAGGTGTTAATTTATTAGTTTTTAAAAAGCTGTTCGAGAAATTATCAAAAAAAGAAATACTAGCATTACTGCAAATAGAACCAAAGGG
>CANHPI010000213.1 GCA_947462425.1 Bacteroidota bacterium | reverse complement strand
TTTTCTAAACGAATACAACCGTGACTTTGAGAACGATTACTTGTTTTAAAGTAGCGTTTCGAATTAGTATCATGCAAATAAACGCCGAAAGGATTATTGAAATTAAATTTAACAACGCCTAAGCTATTTTCTTCTCCAATGCGCTGTCTAAAGCGAACTGGTAAATAATCTTTTGAGTATTTTTTCCATGGTATTTTTTTATAATCTAAAACAGCATCTTTTGCACCTAATACTTCAAAGTTTTTTCTTCTTAGGTAGGAAGTATCTCTTTGTACTGCTGGTAAAATTTCTTTTGTGGCAATACTTACTGGTACATTCCAATAAGGATAAATTAGCATGTGATCAATTTTACTTTTTAATATGGGAGTTTGATTTTCTGTTGTACCACAAACAATAGCAGATTGCATCACTACAGTATCTTTTTCAAAAACAGTTAACCAAAATGCCGGAATATTAATGAACGCATATTTATCAGGAAATTTATTTTCCCAACGCCAACGTTCCATAGTCATGCATACTTGTTTAATAATTTTTTCTCTGTTATATGAAAAAGCTTGTTTGGTGTATTTTCCAATTTTTCCATCAGGTTCTATAAACCATTTTTTTTGTAGTTTATTTATAGCTTTAGCTAACTTAATACTGTCAATTGCCGCAGAAGTGGTATCATAAAAACCCTGCTTCATTAAACTTGATTTTATTAATTGTACTTTTTTTAACGAGTCTTTTTCTGATACAAATGGAATAGAATCTATTTGAAATAATGATTCATCATTCAAAATATTTGCTAATTCTTTTTTTAGTATTTTGTAATTGTAAAATTTGGGTTCTAACGAATCTAATGCTGCTTTTAAATTTCCTGTATTATATCCACTAAATAAAACGCTATCCCAACCTTTATCTAACTTATTGAAATTAGTTTGTAATAGTAAACTATCAGAATAAAAACGTCCTTTGTTTAAATGTGCTCCCATTAAATAATAGGCATCACTCATTAATAAATCGACCTTTACTAATGAGGTTACGTTAATTAAATCTTTATTTGAATGAATGGAATCTAAATGAGTTTTAATCTCCTTAAAATGATAACTCGTTGGAATAAGTCCGTAGTAGTTGCTTCGCTCAATTAATTTAAATAAGCTATCACCTTTGGTGTTTAGTTTTGACTGATTAAACCATAATAGATTATTAGTATAGCTTGATTTAAAATATTGATAACAGGTTAATGAAATAGAATCAATATAAATAATTGAGTCTTTAGTAATTAAGACAGTCAATTGATTTAAAATCTCTTTTTCTAAATCCTGAGGTGTACTAACTAAAACGGTTTTTTCTTTTTCGGTTGAACATGAGGATAAAATAACTATATTTATTACTATAAAAAAATAAAAGCCCATCCACCTATTGGCAGATAAGGCTTTTTGAATATTTTTTTTCATAAATTATTTACTCACCGCAAATTTGCCGGACTTTAATATTTGGTTGTTTTTGCCAACAACATGGTAAATATAAATTCCAGAAGTAAAATTACTTATATTCATTTTAGATTTGCCTGATTCTATTAATTCTGTACCAATAATTTTACCTGTTATATCATAAGCAATTACTTTAGTAGCTTCGGGGCTTGTAGTTGTAAAATTAATTAAGGTTGTTGCTGGGTTAGGAAAAACAGATAATTGAACGTCTTCTTTTTGAGATTCATTAATTCCAACAACATTATAATCTTTTTGTACTGTAACATTTTTTACAATGTTTACTGTTTGTCCTGATATTGAATTTAAGTTTGCGGTAAAGTTAGCAATTGATAAAATAGGTGCCTTTGATGCACTTGGAGAATAAAAATCATAATTAACTCTATTTACAGTAAAAGTAATCGCTATAGGAGGAAAAGCAAGAGTAACATTACCATATAACTCTTCTGTCGTTTTAACTCGAATTACATCTGAAAATGATTTTAATGTTGAGCCAGCTGCTGCTCCAGGTGCATCTATATTTAATGTTCCTATACCATCAGCAATTACATTAACATTACCTCCAATTGGACCAGTATTCCCAAAAACTGTGACAGAACCAGAAGGAGTAGATGTTGTAGTTGTATTAAGCGTCAAGGGATAAGTTGCATAAATCGCAGGTATTGAATAAGTGATAGTTCCACTAATTAATCCAAAAGAAAGATCGCCGCCATAATATTTTAAATCTGAAACACTTGATTTAAAATAAGATATATCGCTTGAAGATGCTGTTACAGCTGCGTCTGATGATGCATATGCTGTATTTGTAGGAACAACTGTAGAATAATTAGCTACAGCTAATGTTGTTGTGTTTAAAGAAGTAAAATTCCAAACAGCTCCTGAACCACTAGCACCACCAACTATACCAGTAGTATCACATTGAAACAATTCATAGTTAAATCCAACAGTTGGTGCATGATTTGCTTGAGTTAAGGTTTGAGAAGTCATTGCTAACCCCAAAATAGTGAATATTGAAAGTAAAGTTTTTTTCATGTATTTGTGTTTTAATAGTTTATCAAATATATTTAATAAAATTCTGGTTTCAAAATTTTTAAAAAACCATTTTACCTGGGTTTAAAATTAAATTTGGATCAAATAGTTTTTTTATGTTTCTCATTAATTCTAATTGATATTCCGGAAATACAATTGATAAGTAATCTTTTTGAACCAAGCCAATGCCATGCTCACCGCTAATTGTACCACCCAATTTTTTGCATAGTTCAAATATTTCTATAATACCTTTTGGTAATTCCGTTTCCCAAACCGAATCTGATAAATCGCCTTTTATGATGTTAACGTGTAAATTTCCATCACCTGCATGCCCGTAGCAAACACTTTTAAAACCGTATTTAGCACCTATTTCTTTTACACCTTTTAAAAGTAAAGGCAACTCTGCTCTTGGCACCACGGTATCTTCTTCTTTATAAACCGAATTGCTTTTTACAGCTTCTCCAACTTTACGTCTTATTTTCCATAAAGATGATTTTTGTTCAGCACTATCGGCCATTAAAATATCATCACAACCGTGTTCAGTCATTATATTACTGATGGTTTCACAATCATTAAATAATACATCCATATTATTTCCATCTACTTCAATCAACAATAATGCTTGCCATTCTGGTTTAATTGTAAAATTTACTTCGCCGGCGTATTTAATACTCCAATCAATGGCATCGCGTTCCATAAATTCCATGGCGCTTGGAGTGATACCTGCTCTAAAAGTTGCTCCAACAGCCTCACATGCTTTTTCAGCAGAGGTAAATGGAACTAACATTAGTAAATCGTGTTTTGGTAGAGGAATTAATTTAAAAACAATTTTAGTAATAATACCTAAAGTCCCTTCACTCCCTATCATTAAATGCGTTAAATTATAGCCTGTTGAATACTTTAATGTATTTGCACCAGTCCAAATAATATCACCATTAGGTAGCACCATTTCAATATTTAAAACATAATCTCTGGTAGTTCCGTATTTAACTGCTTTTGGTCCACCGCTGCTGTGTGCTACGTTGCCACCTAATGAACAACTTCCCCAGCTTGCAGGATCAGGAGGATAAAATAATCCCACTTTTTTAACTTCTTCTTGAAATATATAATTTATAACCCCTGGTTCAACAGTTGCTTGTAAATTGCGTTCATCTATTTTCAGGATATTATTAAAACGTTCCATGCTAATTATAATCCCACCATGTATTGGTAATGCACCACCGCTTAAGCCTGTGCCAGAACCACGCGCGGTAACAGTGATATTGTTTGCATTAGCCAATTTCATGATTTCCGAAATCTGACTAACGGTTTTAGGTTTGACAACAACTTCGGGCTTATATAGTAAATCCTCTGTTTCGTCTTTGCCATATTTTTCTAAATTATCATCATCAGTTAAAACATCTGCAGCATCTACAATTTGCTTTAATAAGCTTATGTGATTTGAATTTATTTTAGTGTAAGTCATTATTTTATTTATTAAAATAGTGTTTGATTATTTTTTCAGCTTCTTCTTTTTGTTGGGTTCCAATTAAGAAAGGTTTATTATTTATTCCAATAATCTTTATTCCAATTTTTCCAGATATATTATAACACCAACCGTTTTTTGTTAAACTATATCTTACTCCCCAACCTCCATAATCAGCTAATGGAGAATACTCTATTACATTTATTGATTGAATTTCATCCCATAAAAATTGTTTTTTGCAAAATGGAATGCCTTTAAATTGAGCGCTGATGCCTTTTTCATTTATTTGTGTTATTAAAGAAGTGCTAATTCCCCAAGTTAAAAATAAAAGACAAAAAATTAGTATAATGATAATTTCGATTGGTGATTTTTCTTCACCTTTCGGCACAATTAAATTAAGTTGCACTAAAAGAAATGAAAAACTAACAAATAAAAAAGGAGCAGAAAATAAAATATACATCCACCATTTATTAAATTTTTGTATTTCCGTAAAAGTTGGATTCATTTACATTTATTTTTTTAATTTAATAACGGCCCATTCATTTTTTTTGTAGCTTTCAATAAATTCAAATCCTGTAGTTTGTGCTAATTGTTTTAACTCGTCTACATCAGTTGTGAAAAAACCACTTAGCAATAAAACGCCATCTTTTTTAAGACAAGTAAAGTAAGCTGGTAAATCTTTTTTTAATACGTTTTTATTGATGTTGGCTAGTATAATTTCAAACGTTTGGGTTGTTGGTAAACTTGATGCGTCGCCTTTTGTAAATACAATTTCTGAAGCATTATTGATTGCTGCATTTTCAATAGAATTTTCTATACTCCAATCATCAATATCAATTCCTAAAATTTTAGTAGCACCAAGTTGTTTGGCTAAAATAGCCAAAATTCCAGTTCCACAACCCATGTCTAAAACAGAAGTGTTTTTAAAGTCAAGACTAAACATTGTTTTGCTAACCAACCATGTTGTATCATGATGCCCAGTTCCAAAACTCATTTTTGGAGTAATGATTATATCATGTTTTACATTTTCTGAGCCTGGATGAAAATGGGCTCTAATACAAACTAAATCATCCACATAAACAGGAGTAAAGTTTTTCTCCCACTCTTCGTTCCAATTTGTTTTAGGAATCAGAGTTCTTACATATGAAAATGTAAAATCTTCAAATGATAATTCTTTTACTAGTTCTTCATTTTCAAATTCTTCTTGTATGTAGGCATCAACGCCGGTGTCGTTTTGGGTAAAGCTTTCAAAACCTAAGTCAGCTAATAAAGCAATTAAAATATCTGAGCCTGGTTCAGCAGGAGTAATGGTA
>CANHPI010000212.1 GCA_947462425.1 Bacteroidota bacterium | reverse complement strand
CAAATGGTACGATTCGTAAAAATGGTTCCATTGTTGGTAAAGTAGAGGCGAATGGAGATGTGCGTTTAAACGGAAGTATTGTTGGTAAAATTGAAAGCAATGGTAACATCAGAAAACAAGGGAGTATCATTGGTTCAGCAAAAGGCGTTGATACTTACCAAGCGGCCATCATGTACTTTTTTGATTTTTTTTAGAGAAGTAAAAAATTAAATCATAAATAAATTTGGTGGAAGTTATTTACTTTATTTTTGAACGACTATTTTTTGAGTGAACGTTTTATTTTTTGTTTTAACCGTTACATAATATAATCCATCACATAAATGTTCGATATTGAGTGCAGAGTTTTGTTTATTCACCTCTTCAGATAATACAACCTGACCCAATGAATTTGTGATGGTAACGCTAAGATTTGATTTGAGTTCATCTGTTGTTACGAATTGAATGTTTAAAATTCCGTTACTCGGATTGGGATAGAGGCTAACTTCGCCATCGAGTGCAACTGGATCATTAATGCCTAAATAATTGTTGTACTAACCTTTGAATTAACTTTTTCATCTTATAATTTAGATTTTTTGACCAGTTTTTATGGCATTATTGTTATTTATAATTTTATATAAATAAACGACTATAGTACGAATATATACTATTAAATTTAATCAGTAGATACACAATAAAAGTAAAACGTTAAGGTGAAATTAAAAATAAGTAGTTACTACTTATTTTGTAATCAGTACTACTACTTATTTTTTATAGCGAGCTATTTATTTAACTATCTGATTATAAATTATACAACATGGAGTAATTAACATACTGAAATATTTTAACAAATAGCATTTTCGTATATTTACTATTATATGTCACATGAAATAAATTTTTTTTCTGCGCTAACTTATATATCCTCAGCGTTTGCTTTTTTTCCTTTTTTTCAAGGTATTTTGAAAAGAAGGAAATTAGTAATTGAATTAAAATTAATTTGGATACTTATTTTACTGTCTATTTTTACAGATCTTTTATGTGGTGTATTCTCGCTTAAGTTAAACGTCAGTAATTTAATCTTACTAAATATATATATAGTTTTAGAAACAATTTTACTATTAGTGATTTATTTTATCATAATCAAAAGTCATATATGGAAATTAATTATCCCGATTCTAATTGGATTTTTTATTTTTTATACGTTGTGCTTTTTAAATTTTAAAAATATAAAAACATTAGATTCTATTTTACTTACTTCAGAATCTTTATCAGTCACAACTTTATCAATCATTTACTTTCATAATTTACTAAAGTATCATGAGCATAAAAATATCTTGTCATTCCCATTTTTTTGGATTAATACAGCAGTAATGTTTTATTTTGTGGGAAATTTGTTTTTACATTTATTCAGTAGTTATCTTCAAGAGCACGCTCTTTTTGCCTTTTATGAATTATGGGGTTTGTGGCATTCACTTTTGAACATTCTTTTTTATTCACTAATCAGCATAGGATTTTGGCAAATCAAACAGACATAACTAATCTTAAATTACTAATTACGCTTGGTATTTTTATCACTTTGTTTCTTGCAGCAGTGGTAGTCCTTTTTGTTGTGTTTTACCAACGGAAAATATTACTAAAAAATACTGAGCTAAGAATAATGGAACAAGAGAAACAAATTGAATTATTTAAAGCAACAGTGGAAGCGGAGGAAAAACAAAAAGAAAAGATAGCCCGTAATCTTCACGACGAAATAAACCCAATATTAACAGTACTTAAACTCAATTTAAGTAAACATAAAATCGATATAATCAAAGAAAAGTTCAATATTGAGGACTTATCTTTAGACCAACAAATATTAGACCAAGCAATAAATGGGATAAGAACAACCTGTTTAGATTTAATACCAACATACTTATTAGAATATGGTTTAGTTAAATCCTTAGAAAGTTATGTTGTTACTATTAGAAATAATACCGAAATAAACGCTGAATTTGAAAATAAAAATGAAATTAAAAATACAGAATATTTTAATAAACAAGCCCAACTTAATATTTACCGTATTTGCATGGAAATACTCCATAATATATTTAAGCATGCCAGTTGCACTATTTTAATACTAAGTATAAATACACACAATAACCAATTCATAATCGAAGTATCACATAACGGAAAGGGCGTTTCCAATGAAGAAATCGACACTTTTACAACATGCTCAAATGGTCTAGGTTTAAAGTCTCTTAAGGCAAGAATTCTAATCTTAAACGCAACTATTAATTACAATAATTCCTCTGATATCTCAACTATTAAACTAAGTATCCCATATCAAAATGACTAAACTCATACACATAGGAATTGCAGACGATCATTTGGTTTTACGTCAAGGATTAATATCGGTTTTAAAAGAATACGAAAATCTAAACGTTATTATTAGTGCAAGTAATGGTAAAGAATTATTGGATGCGCTTAAAACTAATAAACCAAATATAATTTTGTTAGATATAGAAATGCCAGTGATGAGTGGAAGAGAGGCATTAGATAAAATTCATGCAAAATACCCCAAAATAAAAGTCATCATAATGAGTCAGTATTTTGAAGATGGTTATATCATAGATTTTATAAAAAATGGAGCCTGTGCATTTCTTCCTAAGAATTGTGATATTGATAAAATAGTGGATGTAATTAATTACGTTCACGAGCATGGATATTATTACGATAATAAAGTTTCAGCGGCTATGGCTGCCATGTTGAAAAGAACGCCAAATGAAAATGTAATTTTAGTGAATAACTTATTCACAAAGCAAGAACTTATAATTATTAAATTAATTTGCTATAAAAAATCTAATGCCGAAATTGCAAATGAACTTTTTATCAGTGTGCGAACCGTGGAAAGTCACCGTTATAAAATTTCAAAAAAAACATGCACAAAAAATACGATAGAATTAATTGATTACGCAACATTAAATGGTATTCTAAAAATCTAATCAATTTTTTGCCAGATAAAAATTATTGTATTAATTTTTAAAGTAACAGTAAAGCTTAAAAAATGTTGATGACATTTTATTTGATTCAATACCATTTCTTCAAAGTAATATTCAATTTTGTATTTCAAATATAAGTAGCATTACTTAACTAAAAATGTAGTAGTTCTACTGATTGTACTGTCCACCATTTTCATTTAGTTTTGTCCATATAAAATATTGAAATTATATATATGTTATATTAATTAGGTGATGAATCTATATCAGTTTAAAAAAACACAATCCTTCACATTAAACTATAACTAATATCTGAAATGTTAATTTGGTCTAAAATTAAATTTATGATGATGAAATAGTCTAAAATTGTACAACGATTGCATTTTATATAAAATATTACATATAACGGCGGAAAATGGATAAACTGCTCCGCATTATAAATAGAAAGTACTCCTGGTCGCCTGAACTGTATTGAGGTATAAACTTTTAATACCATAATAGTATGAAAAAAGTATTTAGTTTAGCAATTTGTACAATTGCTTTAATTAGTTGTAATAAAAAACAACTTAACACTGTTTCTCCAGAATCAAGTTCAACAGTAGTTGCAGAAACTCCATTAACTAATCAACGAATTGGAAATTCTGGAGATTATACCACATATTATGATCATGGCGGAACGGATTACGGCTGTGGTGGAAATCCAACAAACTGTTATGGTGCATCTGCAATTGCTAATTCTGATGTAGCTGTATTTGATGATTTTTTTGTGGCATTAAACAGTTGTAATCAAGCTATTATCAAAACAAAAATCACAAACAATATTCTTGTGTTAGCAAAATACATTGATAAAGCAGATTTAGATTTTGTTTTAAGTGGTGACTTTAAAATACGTGTTAAAGGTATCGAAGCCAATGCAATTAGATACATTATGTTTACAAATGCGCAAACTGCCAGTATAGAAATGGTTTATTCTATTAAACCATACTAAGTTATTTTTTAGAGCAAATAGGGGCTTCGTTCCTATTTTCTTTAAAATTACGTTTATGAAAATTAAAATATTTTTATTATTTGTTATTTCCGTATTGTTTTATTCTTGTCAAAATGAAAGTTCGAACTTTAAAGTAAAAAATGAGCTAGTATTCAATTTGAATTATAAACCTTTACCAAAATATACTGGTATTTATAATGATAAAAAAACATCAAAAGAATATATTTATTTTGCAGACCCTATAAGTAAAAAATGCATTAAAATTTTTGATACAAACGCATTATTAATAGATTCCATAATACTCAAAAAGGCACTAGATACATTGGGTGAAATAGATGGGATTTCGATTATATCTCTTGACACGATATTAATCGGGTCACTTCGAACAAATAAAATTGTAGCAATAAATAAGCAGGGTAATATTTGGCATTACTTAAATTTAAATTCTTTATTAAATGCAATAGATAGTAATGTGTATGTCTTTCATTTTTCAGCCTTATCTAATTTTAACTCTATAAATAATAATCTAACTTTAAATTGTGAGTGGAGGTTTAATAAATATGACAAGATAAATGAAATAGAGCCTAAAACACATTTTGAATTTGGGAAATATTACAGCGAAAAATATTATAAAGCACCGTATTTTTTAAATATATCTAATTATTTTGATTATTCTCCAAAAGTAGAACTTTGTTTAAATGGGTTTTATAAAAACATTTCAAATACAGCTGATATTTTTGTTGAGCCATGTTTTTATAAAAGTTTGAATAATAAGATTTATTTATTTTCTGTGTTTTCAAATAAAATATTTGAAATAAATCCGGTAAATTTTAAAATTGAACAAGAAATCAAAGTCATTTCTAAATTCACTAAGTTTAATCAGCATCCTATAAAAGTTAAAAGAGAAACTTATAATACTTTTCAAGATAGTTTAAATTATAATGGTAAAACAAAGGCTTCAATAAATAGATTGTTTTATGATAAATTAAAAAAAGAGTTTTATGTTATTATATTTCATGAGTTAAATGATAAAACAGTTGTAAAAACAAAGGGCTACTTTAGACCATTTTCAGTATTAATATATAATCAAGATTTTACCCAATCAAACGAATATAATTTTGAAGATAGCATTAATTACGAGGGTTATAGGGCATTGTTAACTAAAGAAGGACTAATGATCCCCATTAAAAATAAAGATGAAGAAAATAAGTTTATATTCAGGTTGTTTAAATTTAATAACTAGTGTTTTAATTACGGTTTTTATTTATAGTTGCGTAAATAATAATAAAACAAATATTTATGTCAAAGATGATTATAAAGAAATTAGTATTTATCTAAAAAAAACTCATAAAATAAATTTAAACGATAACATAAATAAATTATACGTTTTAACTGAAAATGGTT
>CANHPI010000211.1 GCA_947462425.1 Bacteroidota bacterium | reverse complement strand
TTGAGCTAAAGTTTGGGTACTTTTATCCATATCTGTAATACTTGAAAAAACCTCAGCATATAAACCTTTTTCTTTTGCCCATTGGGCTGTTTGCCACTCGGTAGCGTTAATGGTTAACTGACAAAAAGCAGAAGTTCCTACTTTACGTTCAACGGCTGGCCCCACTACAAACGGACCGATGCCAACAGCCAATTCTGATAATTTAATTGAGGCGTCATTAACGGCAAATGTATAATCGGCACTAGCGGCAATTCCAACTCCACCCCCAACAGCTTTCCCTTGCACGCGTGCAATAATAAATTTAGGGGCTTTTCGCATGGCATTAATTACCATAGCAAACCCAGAAAAAAAATGCAATCCCGTTTCAATATCTTTTATCGAAATTAATTCGTCGAAACTAGCGCCAGCACAAAAAGTTTTCTCTCCCGCACTTTGCAAAATAATAACTTTAGTGCTATCATCTTTTCCTAATTTTTCAATTTCAGTCGCTAAGTTTCTTAATTGAAGGCCAGGCATTGAATTACTTTGAGGATGAAAAAAAGTAATAGTTCCTATGCCGTTTTGTATTGTTGATGTAATTGTTCCTTCCATGTTAATTGATGTTTTATATATAAATTTCTTTAAATGCGTTTTTAATTTGTTTTTTTAGTGCCTTTAAATCTAAGGGATTTTTTGAAGAACTAAAAAATTGTTCTCTCACATAACATACGTTTTTGTTTTTTTTATCATACACAACTACAAAACCTCTTAACCCATGTTTTCCTTCATAAGCATCCTTATAATAAAGAAAATTCATGTTTATAGGGTAACTTACGCTAAATGTATTTGCTATAGAATTGTAAACAATCACTCCTGTTAATCCAAACGCAAATCCCGCCAATGCAGTTAATGACACATTTAACGCTTTTAGGTTCGCTTCTTTTTTAGCTAAAATAGTATCTTTTGTAAACCCTGTTGATATGAAATAAATATTATAATTTGATTTTGTATGGCTTCCTATTTCATCAAAAACCTCAGAAGACTTATAATTTTTCACTTTACCTTCTTTTTTCACATAATTCAGCACAGATAGTAGTTCCTTATTGATTTTAGTTGAAACAGCAGTGTCTAAACTCTGATTGGTAAAACTCATGAATTTTACTCTTTTTCTAACAATAGAATCGTTTTTATAAATGGATTGCAATGTTTGAACTGGGTCAATATTTAAATTTTTCTTTATATCAATATAATAAATAGCAGAAAATGTTCCGATATAATCCGCCCTATTAAATTCATTCAATTTTTGATTATCCAAAGTAAGTGTGCGTGTTTGAACACATGAACTTTGTAATAAAATAGTAATACTAAACAAAGAAAAAAATTTCATTTAGTTTTTATTTTGAATGATTGTTGCCATAAAATCACTTTAGCTTGAATATCATCCAAAGTATTAAAAGGTCCTTTTTCGGACCTTTTAATTAAATTGATAAATGCATCATGATACATTTGATCTCCTAAAATAGATAATTTTCTTTTCACTTTAAATGAACCCATGTGCTGATTTATTTAAAATCAATTACTAAGCAAGTATCGTTACCGGATTTTCTAAATAAGTTCTTAATGTTTGTAAAAATGCTGCTCCGGTTGCGCCATCAACTGTTCTGTGATCGCAAGCTAGAGTAACTTTCATTACGTTACCTGGTACTACTTGATTATTTTTAACTACCGGCACTTGACGAATGGCACCAACTGATAAAATACAAGATTCCGGTGAATTGATAATGGATGTAAATTCATCAATGCCAAACATTCCTAAATTAGAAACGGTAAAAGTATTTCCTTCCCAGTCAGATGGTTGTAATTTTTTATCTTTTGCACGTTTACCTAAATCTTTAACCTCAGCACTAATTTGTGATAATGATTTTTGATCTGCAAAACGAACTACTGGAACTAATAAACCATCTTCTACAGCTACAGCAACACCAATATTTACATGAGAATAGTAACGAATTTTATCGCCCATCCAACTTGAATTTACTTTTGGATGCTTGCGCAATGCGGCCGCACAAGCTTTAATTACTAAGTCATTAAAAGAAACTTTTGTATCAGGGATTGCATTAATGGCGCTACGTGATTGCATCGCATTTTCCATGTCTACTTCAATAGTTAAATAGAAATGAGGTGCGCCATTTGTACTTTCTAATAAACGCTTTGCAATTACTTTACGCATTTGCGATGTTGGCTCATCATTAAAGCCTTCAGTACCTGGAATAAATGAACTAACGGTTTTTGAACTGCCGCTAGTACTTGTTTGTTGTGGTTTATAGTTTTCGATATCTGATTTAGTCACTCGACCATTATCTCCCGAACCATTTACCTTTGAAATATCAATGCCTTTTTCTTTTGCTAAAGCTTTTGCTAATGGGGATGCTTTAACTCTTCCATCAGAAGAGTTATTCGTTGTTTGAAGAGAGTTGCTTGATACTGCAGGCGTTTTAGACTTCTCGACTTCGCTCGAAGTGACATTAGTTTTGTCAGTAACTGCGGCAACTGAGCCTTTCGAAGTTGCTGAAGAAATAGATGCTAAAATAGCGTTCACATCTTCACCTCCTTTTCCTAAAATTGCAATAATACTATCTACCGGGATAGATTGTTTTTCTTGAACACCAATATGAATTAACACACCATCTTGGAAAGATTCAAACTCCATGGTTGCTTTATCTGTGGCAATATCTGCTAATAATTCTCCACTCTTTACTTTATCACCCACTTTTTTGTGCCATTTTTCAATCACACCATCGGTCATTGTATCACTTAATTTAGGCATACGAACAACTTCAACGCCTGCGGGAATTGCAGTTACTTGTGATGATTTATTGGTTGTTGGAGCAGGTGTTTCTTGCTTCTCTGTGGAGCTTGTGCTGAGCGAAGTCGAAGTACTCGAAGTGACAGCCGTAGATTGATTTAATAAAGCAGAAATATCTTCACCTTCTTTACCTAAAATAGCAATTACTGAATCAACTGGAACGGATTGTTTTTCAGGAATACCAATGTGTAATAACACACCATCTTGAAAAGATTCAAATTCCATAGTGGCCTTATCAGTTTCAATATCCGCTAATAAATCTCCACTTTTAATTTTATCTCCAACTTTTTTGTGCCACTTTGCTACCACGCCTTCTGTCATGGTATCGCTTAATTTGGGCATTCTAACTATTTCAGCCATCGTATATTTAATTTTTTAAATGATAAATTTTAAATTATTTATCAATTGAGTACTTAATTTTTCGACTTAAAACTATTCTGAGATATATGGATAATTCGGCTCTGCATATACATCTTTGTACAACTCTTCAGGCTCAGGATATGGGCTTTCTTCCGCAAACTGAACTGATTCGTCAACTAACGCTTTCACCCTTGCTTCTGCTGCTTCAATTCCTGCATCATCAATCCATTTATTAGCTATTAAAGTTTCTAATACTTTTTGAATAGGATCTTGAGTTTGATATTCTTTTACTTCATCTTTCGTTCTATAGGTTTGAGCATCACTCATGGAATGCCCTTTGTAACGATAGGTTTTCATTTCTAAAAATGTTGGTCCGTCACCACGGCGTGCGCGAGCAACGGCTTCTTCCATTGCCTCATGAACTGACTCAACCGTTAAACCATCAACAGGCTTAGAAGGCATATCATACGCTAATCCTAATTTCCATAAATCATGTACATTACTGGTACGTTCTACAGAAGTTCCCATAGCATACATATTATTTTCAACAATAAAAATAACAGGTAGTTTCCATGTCATAGCCATATTAAAGGCCTCGTGCAAAGCACCCTGACGAACAGCTCCATCACCCATTGAACACACGCACACATTATCGTTGCCCATAAATTTATCAGCAAAAGCAATACCTGCACCTAAGGGAATTTGTCCGCCAACGATACCATGACCACCAACAAAGTTATGTTCCTTACTAAAAATATGCATTGAACCACCTTTGCCTTTACAACAACCGGTAATTTTAGCATACATTTCAGCCATAATATATTTTGGATGCATACCTAAACCAATACCATGGGCGTGGCAGCGATAAGCAGTTATATGTTTATCTTCTTTTTTTGTAGCACTTACTGTACCTGCTACAATAGCTTCCTGACCTATGTATAAATGGCAAAATCCTTTTATTTTTTGTTGCACATATACCTGTCCTGTTTTCTCTTCAAACTTACGCATCAATAACATCGACTCGTACCATTTTAGGTATTGTTCTTTTGAAAACTTATTCTTTTTTTCAGCTGTTTTAGCCATAGAAATTTAGATTTAATACGATACAAAAATAAGAGAATTTGTTAAATAGAAAAGCCTTTACTAAAGCCCATTTATAGATACTTTTTACTAAACATTAAAGGAAGCAAACTTTCGATGCTATTTGCTATATAAATTTGGCCTTTTTCGCCTGACATAATGATTCTGATAGGTTTTTTAAATTTATTTTCGTATTCAGCAATTACCTGACGACAACCACCACATGGAGATAGCGGCTCACTTATAATAACATTTTTAGATTTTACAGAAATAGCAATGGTTTTAATAGCAATAGTTGGATACTGAGAGCCGGCATAAAATAGTGCTACTCTTTCTGCACATAGTCCGCTGGGATAAGCTGCATTTTCCTGATTATTGCCAGCAATAATCTCTCCATTTTCTAATAAAACAGCCGCGCCAACATGAAATTCCGAATATGGTGCGTAAGCTGTTTTTACCATTTTTTTAGCAGCAACTAGCAATTCGGCATCTTTTAAAATTAAATCCTTAATAGATTTATAAACTTCTAGTTCTGTAACTATAGTTAATTTAGAAAATTTTGATTTTGCCATAATTGCATTTTTTGAAGAGAAAGATACTATATTTTTTTGAAATACCCTTTAATTTTAGGCTTTTCGTTTTGGATTATCTTTAATAAAAGCATCCCATCCGGTATATGATTTTTTAATTCCAGAAGTTGTTGTTCTGTTTTGAAAGTAGTGACAAACTGCTGCGCCTAATGCATCGGTAGCGTCAAGATATTTGTCATTATTCTTAAAATTCAATAAACTTTCTAACATGGCCGCCACTTGTTGTTTAGAAGCATTTCCGTTTCCGGTTACGGACATTTTTATTTTTTTTGGAGAATACTCCGTCATAGGAATACTTTTTGATAAAGCAGCTGCAATGGCAACACCTTGTGCTCTTCCTAATTTCAACATCGATTGAACATTTTTTCCAAAAAACGGGGCTTCAATGGCTAATTCATCTGGTTTATATTCTTCAATTAATCCAACAACACGCTCAAATATTTTCTTTAATCTATCAGAGTGTTCATCAAACTTATCCAACTTAATAACTCCTAATGCAATTAATGACAACTTATT
>CANHPI010000210.1 GCA_947462425.1 Bacteroidota bacterium | reverse complement strand
TTTTTATTGCGTAATTTTTTTTAGTATTTTTATGATATCATCTTTCAACTTAAATTATAAAATTGTATAGTGAAAAATGTTTTTATTTTTCTTGTATTATTGTTGTCAAGGAGTGTTTATGCTCAGCTTGTGGTTACAAGTGCTTTAACACCAACGCAGCTTGTTAACAATGTATTACTTGGCCCAGGAGTTGTTGCATTTAATATTCAATATACCGGCGCCTCACAGGCACTTGGTTTTTTTAATGGAGTAAACTCTAATATTGGTTTAGATAGCGGTGTTATAATATCAACAGGTAAAGTTATAAATGCAATAGGGCCGAATAATACCACATCAATTACAACAATTAATAATACTCCTGGTAATTCTCAACTTACGCAATTAGCTGGTCAACCCACCAGGGATGCCGCCATTTTAGAGTTTGATTTTATACCTTCCGCTGATTCAGTTCGATTTAGGTACGTATTCGCTTCAGATGAATATTATGAGGGCGTGTGCACACCTTATAATGATATTTTTGCATTTTTAGTGAATGGTCCAGGAATAACAGGTACAGTTAATATCGCTCTTGTGCCCGGAACTGCAACGCCTGTTAGTATTAGCTCCGTTAATGGAGGAGTATTAGGAGATCCGATTTACGGACCAAGCACCAGTTACACTTATTGCGTTTTAACTAATACGGTTTTTTATGTAGATAACACTTCGGCAACAGGCTTAAGTGTTCAATACGATGGATTTACAAAAGTGTTTAGTGCAAAATCCAAAGTTATTCCTTGTCAAACGTATCATATAAAATTAGCGATTGCCGATGGTGGAAATGATAATACCTGGGACTCATCAGTCTTTTTAGAAGCTGGCAGTTTTAATACTCAATATTTAAGTGTAAGTAGTCAGCCAAAATATACGGGTGGTTTTTTAGATTCATCTGCAATTGAAGGATGCGGCCAAGCAATTATTACATTTAAAAGATATGATTCTATTCCCTATCCCCGTAATGTAAATTATATTCTCTCTGGCACAGCTTCGCCTTCGGATTATTTAATTAGTGCACCAAATATATATTTTGCTCCAGGTAGGGACACGGTTAATATAAGTATTAAGCCTTTATTTGATAATTTACAAGAAGGCATTGAAACTTTATCGTTAACCATAGTGCCAGATTTTATTGTTTGTAATGGTTGGACTATTCCGGGCGGCTCAGTTAAGTTTATAGACGACCCGAAAATTGATATTTCTATTTCAAAAAATATACCTCCTTGTCCTTACGATAGCATTAGCTTGACAGTTAGTTTGTCAAATGTGGTGTCTAGTAACTCTTATTCTTTATCTTGGGCATCAAACTCAGGAAACACTTATTATTCTAATCCCATTTCTGTTTTTCCTACTAAGCGCTTAATTTTTACCGCAAATGTTATTGATAATTGTGGTCAAAAAGCTTCTATGCCCGTCACGTTAGATTATGATTGCCCAATTATTATTCCAAATGTAATTACGCCAAATGGAGATCATGTAAATGATAAATTTATTATTGATGGTATAGAGCATATTGGCACAATTAATTTATATGTATTTAATCGTTGGGGCAATTTAATTTATGAAATGAATAATTATGATAATTCTTGGAGCCCAATAAATGAGGCTGATGGTGTTTATTTTTATGTAATTGAAACTATGGATGAGCAAAAATTTAAAGGACATTTAACTATATTTAAATAAGCTGTGGCTGTTGAAAATTTCATTCGCAAATAGTGTATTAAGAAAAGTTTTTGTTTACAGTTTTTTGTTTTGAAACTAAGTTTTGTTTGGAATTTAAAACCATGTCTACCGAAATATTATTTAAAAAGACAACTATTTAATGGATTTTTCAAAGAAAAAACAATTGTCTTTCGCGCAGCGGAAAAATTTGCAAATGCTTATACTTTCGCCAAAGAGTGTTACCAAAAGTAGGGTAATATTTAGTTTAAAAAAAGGTTAAGTGTCTGCCGACAACAACTAATTAACTAGGAAGTTAATTGTTTAATTTTTTTGGATGTAAATGTTGTTGCAAAATATAATGTTGTTAAAATTACAAAAACCAATAGTGTCATAATTGTTAATTCAAACACATTTGTAATTACACTTGGATTGCTAGGATCGTTGTCAACTAATGCACCAAAAACAGATAAACATATTGAAATTATTAAGATTGTAAAAAGTTTTATTTTATATTTCATATGTAGATATTATTGTTTTTTAGTTGTCATATGGTTTAGCCAGTTTATCTTCATTTGTGTTTGTGTTTTAGCAAACATGGCTATTTCATATTTATAGTTTTTTGTCTAACGTTAATTTGATATGAATATTGCTTTTTGCCAACCTAAATGATTTCTCGCAAATTTGCATCGTCCATATTGGTGATAACGGTTTCAGGCTTGTTTTATTTTTGGAATTGAAACAGTTCCTGCCGAAACGCTACTAACAAAGATAACTGTTTAATGGACTTTTTCAAAGTGAAAATAATTGTCTTTCAACCAACTAGAGAATGATTTTTCAAAAGCGTTGTTGTCTGCCAAACTCTTTGCTTAGCTTATGTTATAAAACGTTCAAATAATATTATTAAAAATAAAAATTAAACCACTTAAATTCAGTACTTATGGCTCTTTATTGTTTTTGTTAAACGAGTAGTTTAAACTAACAAAGATAAAATGAAGTTGAATGAAATTATATCGATACGTGCCGTTTGCTCCACCTTCAAGCAGTCTATAGCCAATGTTTCCTTGTAGGTTTTTAGAGAAACTATATCTTCCAGATAATGAAAGGTCAATTGCTCTGCCTTTAGTTGCAGCTATACCTTCTCCAAAAAAATCAACACCCATTTTTTGAGATATGTCCCAATTAGCTATTAGGTTGATAAGAGGTGCGAAACCAATACTAAAATTTTCACTTAAAAGTTCTCTATTCTTCAACGAGACTCCTGCATCTCTAATTTTTGCAGACAAACCAAGACCAAATTTAAAATTGTTTTTAATTATCATTCTTCGATTATAGGTAAAGCGATAAGAATTAAACTTGTAAATAACTTCTATCGGTATGTTAGCTTTAAAGTTTTTTCCATCAAATAGTATATCCTCTGGTATTGTTCCAGTTTCTGCAATTTTTACGGGAGCATAAAGAAATGAAAAATGATTTTTCCCATTTAATAAATAACCAGCGCGCAACCTCAAAAATGGAATTACTGGAGTTTGAAAATCATTTTTCAGAGAAAATAAGGTCCCATTATTGCCGTTGCGAATATCATTCATATCTGTAAAGCATGCTCCTGATTCAAGATTAACGAAAGGCTGAGCATTCGTAGACAAATTGGAATTCAAACAAATAAAAATAATCCAATAACTAAACTGGAAAACAAGCTTAGAAATTAGGTGATTCATATTGAATTCTTATTTTTTTAAAGCGTGTAGTTTAATCCTTTATAACAGTTTGCAGCCAGAACTTGTGCGGTTTTGGAACCTTTGTCTACTGTAATGTTAGTTTAAATATTGTTGTTATGCAATTGCTTTGATGCCTGCAAGGCTTTAGCAAACCTTGTGTTAGCTGTAGTGTTTTACTTTTGCACTATAAATTTTGTATCTAAAATTTTAGTTCCGTTTGAGTTTATCTGACACAAATATGCTCCGTTACTAAATTGTTTCGTGTCAATTACTAATTCTTTATAATTATGATCGATTGTATATGTTTTAACAATTTTACCTTCTATATCATAAATTGAAACTTTAGCTTCTTTAATATTTTTCGGCAAAGTATAAGCAAGTTTAATATAATCTTCAGCAGGATTAGGGTACGTTTCAAGTTGGTAGTTATTGTATTTGGTGTTTTTGTTTATTGAAACAAGTAACGTCCCTGGCAAGCTATATATTTTTGAAGAATTATCACTATGGTTGTCAAGTATCATTTTTGTACCACTTGGGGTATTAAATATTGCTCCGTATATACCTTGATATGAATTAAATGCAGGTGTTTCACTTGAGGCATCTAAAAGAATAGTACCAGATTCATCAATTATTTTTGTTATGCTGTTAGTCCAATTATTATCATCTTGATAATAAACCATAAATTCTATGCCACCGTCTAAATCAAAAGTTGTTTCAGAAACATAGGCAACTTCGACATTTGTCATAGAGGCCAACACTGGGAATGTGATACTTTTAAAAAGAGAATGATCTAAGTTGTATAATTTTAGTTCGCCACCTGGTACATTTACCCATTGGTATTTCATACCCGAATTGGCTAAATTTATAATAGATGTTTCCCATTTACCATTAGGATAAGAATGCTCTAGTGCAATTTGAGAAAATAATTTACTTGTTAAAAATACTAATGCTACTAAATTGATTATTTTTTTCATGTATTTTATTTGTTTAAAGTTATATAATATTACATTTAAGGTTTTCGTTGTTTATTTCAGTTTGGGGTTTGAAATTTTGTCCACCGAAATGTTTGTTTAAAGATACTATGTTGCTATGCATTTGCAAAGAAAAATAAAAAACTTTCTACCGCTTTTGCAAATGCTTGTACTTCTGCCCAAATTGAATAAAGCGTGTGTTACCTGACGTTTGTTTATGCTACATATGTTTCATGCATAACTGTCTTTATTTCCTGAATTTCTTTTTCAGAAAGCTTGTCAAGAATTTTCACAATACGTTGTCGGTCTATAGTTCTTATTTGATCAAGTACAACCCAGCCTTTTGTTTTATTATGTTTAACTGGAATTCTAGTAGGATAACTTTTAGAATTACTCGTCATAGGAGCAATTACAATTGTCTGCAAATATTTATTCATTTCGTTTGGAGAAATTACTACACAAGGGCGAGTCTTTTTCATTTCACTGCCAATTGTTGGGTCAAGATTAACCAAAACAATTTGATACTGTTTTATTTCCATTCTTCGAAATTTTCGTCATTAAATACGTCAGCCATTAATTGGTTGTCGTCACCATTTTCGTGCATTTTCTTAAATGACTTTTCCCAACCTTTTCTAGCTGATGTTTTAGGTTTTAAAATAATAAAACCTTTTTCAAGAATTAATTCGATTGAGTCTTGAATGTTATACTTTTCAAGTATTGTCTTAGAAAGTCGAATACCTTTTGAGTTTCCAATTGAGATTAATGAAATGTCCATTGTCTAGATTTTTATGTAATTACAAAGTTATTACATTAAATTTGTTTTTCCAAATTTATTTCTCGGCTCGTGGTTCGGACAAATGACAGGTAACGGTTTGTAGCTAGAACTTGTGCGGCTTTGGAACACTCGTCTACCGAAACGTTTAAATAAAGATACTATGTTTCTAGGCATTTGCAAAATGAAAATAAGTTTCGCGGAGCGACCTTGAATTTGCAAATGCTTTGATGTCGCCCGCATAAGTTTTAGATGCTGTTAGCGGTTCGTTGT
>CANHPI010000209.1 GCA_947462425.1 Bacteroidota bacterium | reverse complement strand
GTTAGGAATAAGTAGACCTATGGTGCAGGATGTTATGCAAAATTCCATACATAGGTATGTTCCATTTGGTAGACAAAATTATTATAACAATTATAGTCCAGAAATAAAACATAATTATAATTACGACGGCTATTATAACCCTTATTCATTATATGGTAAATAAATCAATTTCTTATAAACCTTTGCTTTTAAGTTTATTAATTTGTGCATTTGAGAGTTGTACTAATGCTATAATCCCGCATTACATAAGAAAAAAATTTCATAATCACACAGCATCAAACTATAATTTAAATGATAATTTAATTAACATAAATAATGGCTATTATCAATATACTATAGAGTTTTTCAGACCTATAAGGATAGATACAGTCCTTTCATATTCTAATGATGGTAAAATTGAAAAGAAAACAGTAACATTTGATAATAATATAAATTGCATTAATATTTTATTCTTAGAAAATGGCTTTTGTTGCGAATCCATTATCTCCGGATTTGTCACAAAAAATAATATTAATGACAATGAGTATAATAATGATTTTCTTGAATATAAATGGGGTGAATATAAAATATTAAATGATACAATCAAGGTGAAAACAATTTACAGAGGTTCAGTAAATGCTGGTTTTGATGCTGAAGAAAAGTGGTTTAAAATAAATGGTAAAGAAGATTTGTGTTTAATTTATATTAAAGATTTAACAAATGATAAAATAAATAATGCTAATTTAAATCCTAATTTTGATTCTATAAAACTTTTAAATACTTCTTATTTTCCCTTAAAAAAAACTTTGATAAACCCATATAATAGCTGGTTATTTAATAAAAAATGGTTTTGGAAAAATAAAAAAGAATATTTAGAATGGAAAAGGAAAAAATAAATGGTTGTGAAATTCCAAACAAAAAGTGAGCAAAAATTTATTAGCAATAAGTCTCGTTTTTTAAGTTATTATTGAGAAAATTTACTAAAATAAATACCTTTTGAAATACTAAATTAATGTTTGGTGTATTAATTAAAATTTATAGAATAACAAGAAAGAAAACAAATGTAAAAAACATTAAAAAAGAATTAATGAAGTATATCAAAATTAAATTACTAATCCTATTAGAATGCTTAACATTTGTAAGCTTTGCAAAAGCTAATGTTGTAGGCGGCGATTCTATTAAAAATTACAATAGTTGTATTTTATTAAATGGTCATTTAGCATTTAATACAAAGGCTATTGGTGTTAAATATATTGGCGGTTCTACTTTAAGAAGTAATTCAAATTTTGCATTAGGTTTTAGCTTAGCATATGAAAAAATAGGTTTAACCGATAATTTATTCATGCCAAAAAATGCTAATACTAATATCTGGTTTGTAACTGGTGGGGCAAATGTTAGTTACAAAATAACAGAAGGTTTATTTTTTGTATCTGAGTTATCCATGTTAATGGGTAAGCAAGAAACCTTGTATATAATAACTACAGCCAACGTAACTTATACCAATTATCCGCTTTATTCTCAAATTACATCCTATACCATACATGAAGAAAAAGAACAAAAAACAATTTACGGCGCACATATAGAACAACATTTATTGTATCACCCTAAGAAAGCTAAGGGCTTAATTATTGGAACAAGCATATTTATTCGCTTCTTAAATGCCAAATATTATGAAAACGATTTAGGGATTTGCGCTTATTTAGGTATAAAAATTTAATGTTTGCATTGCGCACTACAGTCCTACCTTGTTTTAGAATTCATAAATTCGAACATCCATAATTAATTAAATATCTCTTTTTAAATGATAGTGCAATATTTATATTAAACTTTATTTATAAAAAATACAGCCAAGACATACAAAATAAAAAAGTTTATTTAGATCTAACATATCTTTAAGTTCATAAATACTCTCAGAAAAAAAGTCGAATTAATGGATTCATTAAAATGAAAAAAAATATAATTCAATCTTTTATTTATCTTCGATAATAAATATTGTTTATTTAAAGTTCTTGCCAGTTTTTAATTTTATAAAAATAAAATTGATGACCTAGATTAATAAACTAAAAGACATTAATGTTTTCAACCTTAATTAGTCATATAAAATCTCTTTATGTACTAAATTATAAAGCGATTTTGACATATATAATTTTCAATTGTTTTAGCAAATTCTATATTTCGGTTTCCGTTTTATAACGGATATATTAATGTTTTATAACGGATTTAACATATGCGTTCATATCTTAAAAACATCCGTTGGTTGGCTATAAACACACTTCGTGTGTATTTAGTAAAACTATTTCGCAATATCTTCGGCGAAATTATTTAAAATTTTAATGTCAAATTGAAATTGACTTAAAGAATCTTTTACAACTATAAAAATGAAACAAAAATCAATTAACTTCAAAAAAAGTCCTAACACGCTACGTACTTTTATTTACGCATTTTTGTGTCTATTCTTTTGTTTAACATCATTTAAATCAACAGCACAAGTGTATTATGGCGCTAACCAAATTAACTTACACCTGCGAAGTTATTTTTCTGGCTTAGCCAAGCCAATTGGTTTTCCAAATTACAATTATACAATGGCTAGCCACTCTATTGATTCTATTTTTTATACAGCGCAACACGCTGACACCACAGATAGTGATATATTTTATGCTATGCAAAAGGATATGAAGGCAATGGCTTATGACACCATTAATGTAACAAATGCAGATACCACATTTAAATACGCAAATAATTTTGGACCAGACACAGTGCAAATTGGTATTATGGATTATAATTACTATCGCATCAAACCTGTTGCATTAAGTACTAATTTATATTTTAATTTCGACACTGTAAATGATATATTAACAGATTTATCCTCACGCCCAGGTTATCCTTACGATACCTATAATACGTGTCTATTATCTCCTTTAATGGGAAGTACAAGTAATGCTATGGTTGTTTACCGCATCGATCCAGCTTTTATTTTTGCTGATGTCAATAATGTAAACTTATATACTGGTTCTGCAACTTTTAAAATTGATTTTGGCGATGGAACTGGTTGGCATGTCATGCCAACAAATTCAATAAATTATTACACTGCTAATTATTCAGGAGGTACAGGCAACGCGGTTATTAATTGGGATTTATTTACTCCTGATCAAATACATAAATATGGCTCTGCCCAAATGAAGACTGGTTCAGTATCCTTCCCTGAGCCAAATTCATATTTATCGATGTATAATTTAAACATTGGTGTTTACAATAGTTGTAGCGCAATTTCAAATCCAGCAGATAAAAAAGTATTAATTTATTTAGAAGGTTTTGATGCATTAGATGTTATACCTTCAATGGACAGAGGGGTAGCTGAAATTTATAATGAACAAATTTTGAAATCTGGTCTCGATGATTTGCGTCGTTTTGGAAATGATATTTACGTGGTAAGTTGGAAAAATAGTAGAATTGATATCAAACAAAATGCACAAAATGTAGAAGGATTTATAAGATGGTTAAAATGTAATCATCCAAGCGAACAACCCTATGTTATTATTGGTGAAAGTATGGGAGGCTTAGTTGCTCGTTACGCTTTATTAGACATGGAAAAAAATGTTTTAGAAAGTGAGTGTTTTAAAGAGAAAAAACACAATACACGATTACTAATAACTAATGATACACCACACAGAGGAGCTAATATTCCTATGTCTATTCAATTTTTATACCAAGAAATCACAGGCTTATTAGGCCCATTTTTACAAGTCGCTCAAAAGGGCATACTTACTGCCGAAAACCTCGGTCTCGATGGAATGGCTGCTAAACAAATGTTGTATTACCACGTCAACATGTGCCTGCCAACATCATTACCGCAAGCTATTTATCCTAGCCCTTTTAAGACAGCGTTTATGAATGATTTAGCAGCCTTAGGAAATTATCCTAAACTATGTAAAACAATGGCAATGAGTGATGGTAGTATGTCTGGCGCAAATCAAACCAATGATTATGATGGAAGTGCACGTGCAGCAAATGATGATTTATTAAGTTTTAATAGTAGTGTGTATATTAATGTTTTGGGATTAAAAATCCCAATCATTCAAGCTGACTTACAATTAAAAACAAATCCTAATGGCACTGCAAAAGTATATCATATCAATGCTGGTACATTTGGAGTTCAGGTAAGGCTAAAATGGTGGGGTATAAAAGTAACCATAGGTTATGGTAGTATCATACAAAGCAATACAAGAAGAATTACAAGTAACGGTATTTGCGTGATGGCGGGAGGTTTAATGAATGGCCTTAAACTTGGCGAAACCAGTAAAAATTTAGCGGATGGTATGCAGAGCCTTTCTGGCAAACTATTTAAACACCATACGTCTATTGTTAATAATGGTGGCGGTAGTTACACAGTGCATGGGCAATTTGGTAGTAGTGGTTGGTTTGGTAACGATGCCCATATTAGCTCGCAAGGTTTACATTGGAATTTTGTGCCCATAAGCTCTGCCTTAGATTATAACACCTCCGACCTAAGTTATAACATTGAAGCAGATGGTTTTGCAATACCTTATAAAACGCCTTTTACAGCAATTACTGCAATTTATGATGGTTGCCCTGAAGCGGGGGTTGAATATCAGATTTCAGAACCTAGATTTTACAATAATAGAAGACACGTTGATATACGCAATGATTTATTAACAAATGATGGCTCGGTTAGTTCAATTTCCACTAAAGCTATTACCTACAATGGAGCTGCTTGTACTGCAATGCAACAAGTGCAGTTTTTAAACAGAGAAATTGGCGACGACGAATTATGGCTAAACAATTATGATTTAACTTATAACGCACGTTTTGCGCCCGAGTTGAGTTTAAACGTGGAGCAATCACCGTATATGAACTTTTTGGGTCAAGTGCCATTAGCTCAGAGAAGAGGAATTTATACAAAAAATAAACCCATGGCTGTATTTACTCCAGGCTTTGCACATTTTAATTACAATGCTTCGTTAGGAAGCTTTTCGCCAGGCCATCTTTCTACTAGTGAGTATAATCTAACAGATTATAGATTAGATATTTGTTGTCTCAGTGGAATGCGAAATGCAAACCCAACCCAACAAAATTTAACAGCTCACTATTTAGATAACAATAGTTTATTAATTTACCCCAACCCAAGTAATAGGGATAATTCATTAAATATTGAAATTGTTTCCGAAGTAAATGCTGTGTTAAAAATTACAAATGTTTTGGGTGAAGTAGTCTATACTAAATTAATCAATGGTGGCACTACTCAATTAAATGTAACAGGTTCTGAATTAAAAATTTCTGGTGGAATTTATTTTGTAACTTTACAAATAACGAATAAAATGATAACTCAAAAATTAATAATTAATTAAACTGATATTATGAAAACTCTACAATTGATATTTATTTTTTTGATTACTTTATTATTTTCTTGCAAAAAGAAAGTAAATGAGACAGAATATAC
>CANHPI010000208.1 GCA_947462425.1 Bacteroidota bacterium | reverse complement strand
TTATATGTTTTTCCTCAAGTGTTTTTGTAAAGAAATAAGGTACATTCGACCATGTTTTTAATTGATTAGAGTCGCCAACAGAAAAGACAGTAATTTCTTTGATATTTTTCAACGTATTGTTAATTAACTAATTTTCTTTTTAAAATTCTCAAACGTAATAGTAAACTTAATTTTGAAAACGAAGAGCTTCCATAAAGTTTGGCTATCTCTAGCTGTTCCATTAAAAAGCGTGCATCCTGACTACCAGATTTAGATTCTTGGTAATACCTGAATTGAGCTACAACGGTGTTTAATTTTATAACCAAACCTTTATTTTTTAAAATTCTTAAAATGTACTCATAATCAAATGCAAACCTATAATTACTTAATAATCCAATTTTTTCAGTGAACTCAGTTCGAAAAAATGAACCAGGTTGAGAAATAGAAGCATCTTGAGTGGTAAGTGATTCTAAGGTAATTTTACCACTAGTGCTTATTTCAATAGTCTTTCCATTTTCGTCAATAGTTTCAATGTCACCATATATATAATCAACGGTGTTGGTTTTTAAATAATTTAAAATTTCTAAAAAACCTTTTTGATCAAGTAAATCATCCGTATTTAACCATGTCCAGTATTGACCTGTAACATAATTAAGTCCTTTGTTTATAGCGTCATACTGTCCTTTGTCTGGTTTAACTTTTAATACATCGATAGCATGTTTATAGGTTTCAAAAACTGACTGAACTTCTGGAATTGAACAATTATCACATACGATAACTTCTAATTCATCGTTATTTTCCTTACATATATTTTTGATAACAACAATGCTTTTCATTGTAGTCTCAATGAACTTAATTTGATTGTATGAAGGAATAATAACCGAAAGACGCATAAATTACAAATATACATTTTTAGGGCTTTTGTTATTAAAATCAAGCTGTTTATAAAGGCATTTTTTATTTTTCAAAATTTTGTTATGTTTTGTAATTTTACGCTTATGCGTATTTTATTGCTATCTGATACTTATTCTGAACATACTGAAAAATGGTGTGTTGGTTTAGCCGTAAATGGAATTGAAGTAGGATTGTTTAGTTTTAATAAAGCATCTTATCCTTGGTACATTAATCATTCAAATATTACGATTTTACATGAGCCCAAAGAAAAATTGGATTCAGGTACACAACTTGGTAAACTATCTTACATAAAATATGTGAAAGATTTAAAAAAGGTTATTACTTTGTTTAAACCAGATGTATTACATGCTCATTATGCAACAAGTTACGGATTAATAGGGGCTTTAAGTGGGTTTCATCCATTTGTGATTTCGGCTTGGGGAACAGATGTGATGAAATTTCCGCAAAAAAATTTCATCAATCGAGCGATTCTTAAATTCAATCTTAAAACCGCTGATGCTCTTTGCGCAACGTCACATACGATTGAGACTTTTTTAAAACCTGTAACCAATAAACATATTCATGTTATCCCATTTGGTGTAGATGTGGATACATTTTCTAAAAAAGAGGTTGTAAGTGTTATTAAAGAAAAAGCCTTTGTAATAGGATGTGTAAAATCGTTAGAAGAACTTTATAATATTGATATATTAATTAAGGCTTTTGCGCTTGTTAAATCAAAATATCAAAAGCAAAACATAAAATTATTAATCATTGGAACAGGTTCACAAGAGATAGAATTAAAGAAGCTGGTAAACGACATGAAGCTATCTGATGATGTTATTTTTACAGGTAGAATAGCCTTCTCTGAAATTTCTAAATATTTTAATATGCTAGATGTTTTAGTAAATATTAGTGATTATGAAAGTTTTGGGGTGTCAGTAATTGAGGCTATGGCATGTGAAAAACCTGTTATAGCAACTAATACTGGCGGATTAAAAGAAATTATTGAAAATTTAGAATATGGAAGTTTAATCAGTATAAGAAATATTGAACAAACGGCGTTTGAAATAGAGAGGTATTTAATAGATGAGCCATTAAGACAAAGAGTAGGTAAAGCTGCTAGAGAAAAGGTAATACAGAATTACAATTGGAAAGATAACATTCAGCAAATGATTAACGTTTATAATTCAAATTTGAGATAAGATGATCTTAAAGCAAATACATAATTTGGATGAGTTCTGTAATTTAGCGGAGATTCAGCATGGTGTATTTGCATCTAAAGAGTGGTTGTCTGTATATGAAGGAAAACTTAATCTTGTAGGTATTTATAAAGACGAATATCAATTAATTGGTGGATTCTATTTTCTTAAAACTAAAAAATATGGTTTTACTTTTTTAAAACTACCTCCATATTCACCACATTGCGCTTTGTTTTTTAAAAACGAAGCATCTAACGTGTCATCCGCTTTGAGTTTTCAAAAAGAAATACTTGAAGATGTTGTAAATTATATAAAAAGCCAAAATTCTACATTAACTGTTTTGGCATTACCTTCGGTAAACTTGGATACGCAACCATTTATATGGGATAATTATAAAGTAGTACCTAATTATACTTATCGTTTAGACTTAACCCAAACTATCGAACAAATTAAATCCCAGTTTGATTCAAAGAACAGAAACGCTATAAATAAAGCTATAAAAGAGGGCGTTGAAATTGAATTAAATAGCTTAGATTCAATTGCCCTTTTTGCGTTTTTTTCAAATCACCTTAGATCTGCTGGTGCAAATTTGTATTATTCAGAATTGAAAAATATCTTCTCTAAATTTTCTAATAACAACAATTCATTTAGTCTTACTGCTAAAAAAGATAATGTTGTTTTAGGTAATGTGTTTTGTATTTATGATAAAAATACTTGTTATTACTTGTTAGGTGGAGTTGATAAAAGTGCTCGCATTCAGGGAATAAATAATTTGTTAATTCTTAAAAGTATTGAAAAAGCTAAAGACTTAGGTTGTGTAATTTTTGATTTTGAAGGCTCCATGTTGAAAGGGGTTGAGAAATTTTTCAGGAGTTTTGGTCCAACAATATATCCTTATTATACTATCAATAAAGGTAAACTATGGTTGGAGTTATTATTGAAATTTAAAAAACGTGCTATTTTTTAAATGATTTTAAAGCGATTAAAACATAGCGAGCTTGATTTCGAGAAATGGGATAACGTTATCCTTAATAGCGAATTACCACTTGTATTTGCTCAATCATTTTATCTCAATGCTACAGCGCCTAACTGGGAAGCCTTAGTTATAAATGATTACGAAACTGTTTTTCCGCTAACTGAAAAACGAAAATATGGATTTACCTATTTACCACAACCGCCATTTACATCACAGCTTGGGTCTTTTGGTATTATAACTGAAGAGCGAGAAAGATTGTTTTATGACTACATCGTTAAGCATTATAACTTAATTGAAATTGAATTAAATCAAACTAATCATATACAATCTTCTTATCGCCAAACTAAAAACACCTTTGTTATCAATTATATTAAAGGATTTACATACAATCAAAATACTAAACGAAACATTGCAAAAGCATTAAATGCCGGATTAAATATTAAAGAAGTTAATACTGAGCATATTTTGAAACGTTCACAAGTTTATTTGAATTCATTTTTACAAAGTGAGTTTAAATTATCGGTTAATTCTATTAAATTATTCGATATTGTGATTCAAAATTCCATACAAAATAGGTACATAAAAACCTTTTCTGTAATTGATAGTAATGGCGACATAAGAGCTTTAGCACATTTTTTATGTAATGGTAAACATGCTTTGTTTTTAAAAGGGACTAATTTTGATAGAAATGAAAATTCAGGCAGCATGCATTTTTTGTTGGATTATGCAATTAATTATTACAAAGATAAGGCTATAATTTTTGATTTTGGAGGCGGATCAAACGCATCAGGTTTAGCTGGTTTTTATAAAGGTTTTGGTAGCGAACAGTTTGATTATGGTTATCTTAAAATAAATAGTTTACCTAGAATTGTGAAATTTCTGAAGAAACAAGTGTCAAAATAAAATTTAACTTTATAACTTAAATGAAAGTAATAGTTTCGCATGATATTGACCATTTAACTTTTTCGGAACATTTCTTGAAAGATTTAATTGTGCCTAAATATTTTGTGAGAACTTATATTGAACTCTTAAGTGGTAAAATTTCAGTAATAGAATTATTTAATCGTTATGGAGATTTATTTAAAAATAAAAGTCAACATATCGAAGAATTATCTCAATTTAATAAACAGTATAATGTACCGCCAACTTTTTTTATTGGAGTTAATCAAGGTTTGGGACTTTCTTATTCCATAAATCAAGCAGAATACTGGATTAAGCGATTGAGCGCTTTAAATTGTGAAGTTCATCTTCATGGGATAGAATTTGAATCATTCGAGAAAATTAATTTAGAGTTTCAATTGTTTAGGAGAATTTCTGAGCAAAATATCATTGGAACTCGTATGCATTATATTCGTAAGAACGAGCATACATTCAGTAATATGGCCAAGGTTGGTTACGTATTTGATAGTAGCGAAATGAGTTTTAAAGCTCCTTATAAAATCGGTGATATGTGGGAATTTCCATTTCAAATTATGGATGGTTACCTTATTGAAAAACCAAAACAGTGGCAGTGTAAAAATTTTAATCAGTGCATAGACGAAACTAAAAAACTAATTGATAAAGCTCATCATGAAAACTTACCTTATCTAGGTATTGATTTTCATGATAGATACTTTTCGAATAGCCATAAAACATGGAAAAACTGGTATGTTTGGTTGATAGAATTTTTATCTTCGCAAAAAATGGAATTTGTTAATTTTAAACAAGCCGTTGAAGAGCTAGAATCAAAAGTTAACCACAGTCAAAAAGTACAAGTTTGAAGCTTTTAATTTTAACCCAGTATTTTCCACCTGAAGTTGGAGCACCTCAAAATAGATTATTTGAGTTATCTGTTCGTTTAAAACAATTAGGGATAGATGTTACTGTTTTAACTGCAATGCCCAATTACCCTCAAATGAAAATTTATGATAGTTATGTTGGCAAAAATTATGTGTACGAAGAAATAGAAGGATTACCTATACATAGGTCTTCTATTTATCTGCCTAATAGTAAATCAATTATTCAACGTTTATTAAATTATTTTTCTTTTGTTTTCTCTTCTGCTAGAGTAGGAGTGCAAAAAATTGGTCATATTGATGTAGTTTTATGTGAATCGCCGCCTTTGTTTTTAGGATACTCAGCTTTGTATCTAAAACGTAAAAAAAAGGCAAAGCTTATTTTTAATGTATCAGATTTGTGGCCAGAAAGTGCCGAAAAATTGGGTGTTGTTACAAATAAATATATGCTTAAACTAGCTTACAATTTAGAAGAAAAATTATATAAAAAATCAGTTCTAGTAACAGGTCAAACCCAAGGAATTTGCAAAAGTATAAATGAGCGTTTTTCTGATATAAAAACCTATTGGCTGCCAAATGGAGTAGATGTGTCCTACTATAATCCATGTCAAGTGCAAAGTC